>CAIXNQ010000072.1 GCA_903920835.1 uncultured Bacteroidota bacterium
ATCATTTTCTAATAAAATATTCAGAAATTGTTCTTTTACTTCAATTAGGTTCTCACAATAAATAAACTTACCACCATTTTTCATGAAATTTGCTGTAAACCTTTCTTCTATTGTAATTGAAGAATCCATATCTTTATTATAAATAGATTGACTTTCTTCGCTTGAAGATTCATCAGCTGGTCCAAAAAACTTTCTAAAAAGACTCATAAATTATTTATTATAATTATAGTGTTTATTGAAAACACGCAAATGTAAAAAAAATCTTAATTCAAAATCATTTTAAATTGAGATTTTTATAAAGTCTGGCTAAATTATTATACTTTTTGTAATCTCAGCGGTATAAAAAAAACCGTAAAATCTTAAAAATTTTACGGTTTTTTTGGTGGAGTCGGGGAGAGTCGAACTCCCGTCCAAACAAGCAATCAAAGAGCTTTCTACACGCTTATTTCCTGATTGATTTTTCGTCATTGAGATAGGCCAGAAACAGCCACACAATGCTTATCTTCTTTAGTTTTTGTAACAGCTCCAAAGCGCCACTGTTCTTAGGTTTATTTTTACGATTCACCTTTATCGACCGCCACAAACCAAAGCTTTCGAGGTAAATCCTGCTTTCCTACCTTGTAGGACGAGGCTAATCTTACTATAATTCGGATTATGCAGCAAGAGCGTAGTTTCCTTCGCCGTTTAAATGTTTTGAAACCTTTTATTAACGAGAATTGTCTCAGTTCTCGACGTGCTTACTTTTCAATTCGACTTGCTGTCAAAACCAGTCGACCCCATTATTTTTTTATAGCCTACAAATGTAATACATCTTTTATTAAAATCGCTATTCGTCTTTGTCCATCTCTAATTTAAAAGGATAATTTCCAAAAAGTGCCGCTAAATTCCGAACCGCATAAGTATTTCGGCTAAATTTATTTGAAAGTGCAATTATGGTAACTTTTTCTTTACCCATGGTGATATATGATGAAGTATTTCCGTGCCACCAACCGTTATGAAAGTAAAAATTCTCGTTGTTGTCCCAGTTCACCATTCTGATTCCAAGCCCGTAATTTTTTAATCCTTTATGTTCGTTGCTATAGCCTGTATAGACTTCGGCTTCTAATTTTGGATTTAAAAAATGACCTGAGCGTCTTGCCAAATCTAATTTTAGTAAATCTCTGGGAGTAGAATAGATGTTTTTGTCACCATAAATTCCATCTAAAAAATCATACGGAAAACGTTGATTGCTGGCGCGATATGATGGCGTAGCATTTTCTTTGTCTTCATTGATTTGAAAAACGTAGGTGTGTTTCATTCCGAGTGGTTCAAAAATCATTTTTTTCATAGCTTCAGGATAACTAAATCCTGTAACTTTTTCTATAACTAAAGCCAAAAGTGCATAATTGGTGTTTGAATAACTGAATCTAGTATCAGTCGGAAATTCTAACGGAATTCTATGTTTAATGATGATCTTGAGCACATCTTGATTGGTCAATGTTTTGTTTGAATTCCAGATTTCTCTTCTGTTGGTAAAATAGGCATAGTTTTTTAAACCACTTCGATGATTCAATAATGTTCTTATTGTTATTTTTTGATAAGGAAAATTAGGCAAAAATTTATCTAGCTTGTCCTCTAAATTTAATTTACCGCCATCAACCAACTTTAGAATAGCTGTAGCTGTAAAAACTTTACTCACAGAAGCTACGTGAAGCGGCGTCTCTTCGTTAATCAAGATTTTCTTTTCTTTATTTGCAATTCCTTGGTATCTTTCAAATATAACGTGACCTTCTTTTGCCACTAAAAAACCGCCGTTCAAAGTATTATTCGGCCAATTTTTTTGATAGAATTTTTCTACCTGTCGTTCTATTTTTGCGGTATATTCGGGTGCAATTTTAGCGTTAGTTTCTCCTGGTGTAACAATTGGCAATAAGCCTTTTGAAGTCTGTATTTGAGTAACTGGTGGTTCTTGTTCTATTTTATTGTTTTTACAACTTCCCGCTGAGGTTGCCAGCAGCGACAAGGAAAGTAAAATATATTGTCTAAATTTCATTAGGGCTAATTTTAAAAAAGCAACAAATATAAATAAACCAAATTCGATTTAAAGTGCTTTTAAATATAGTTAACGACAATTTATTAACAATATTTGAATGAAGAAAGAACAGAAAATTATTTCTTTCATTTTGAGTTTATTAAACTTAAGAAATATTTTACGTTTATGTTATTCGCAAAATTAAATTGACCAATTTTAGTTCTATTTCTAGGCTTCTTTTTTATCATCAAACTTAAAATTGCGCAATTTAGGAGCTTTATAAAAAGTAATGGCAACAACTCCTAAAGTCAAACAGCCTCCAACCACAACTGATCGAACTGTACCCAGCCAGTGTGCCATGACACCGCTCTCAAAATCTCCAAATTCATTTGAAGAACTAATAAAAATAGTATTTACCGACGACACTCTGCCGCGCATTTCGTCGGGAGTTACGAGTTGAAGTATGGTGCTTCTAATAACCACACTAACGGCATCAAACATTCCGGATAGCAGCAACATCAAACAGGATAAATAAAAATTAGTAGAAATTCCAAATACAATTATGGTTACTGCAAATCCTGTTACACAAATAAAAAGTTTGTGTCCTGGATTCTTTTTTAATGGAATAAATGCAAGTAATCCTAAAGTTAATACTGCGCCCAAACCCGGAGCAGCTCTCAGAATACCGAAGCCCATTTCGTTGACATGAAGAATCTCTTTTTGATAAACAGGCAACAATGCTACCGCACCACCAAACAAAACCGAAAACATGTCAAGTAATTGAGCTCCAAGTAGGGTAGGGGTATTCAAAACAAACTTCAATCCTTCTTTTACGCTCTGCAAAACGGGTTCTTTTTCTTTTTTCAAAATTGGCTTTACAGCTATTGAAAGTAATGGCAAATACATTATCAATAAAAAAACAACTACAGCAAGCAACCCAATTGCAATGCCAAACCAAGCTATGAAAACTCCTGCGATTAAGGGGCCAATCACTGCACCGACTTGCCAAGACATGCTGCTCCAGCTGGTGGCATTCGGAAAATGTTCTCGAGGAACTATTAATCCGAATAATGAAAACATTGAAGGAGCAAAAAAAGATCTAAAAATGCCGCCAATAAACACCAAAAAATAAATTGCCCAGACAATAATCGAACTCGAAATTTGTTTTTCGACAATTGGTAAAGCCAAAATTAGAAACATTATTGCAGTCACTACATAGCCCGACAGACAAAACAAAACCATTTTTCTTTTCTCATTTTGATCGACATAATGTCCTGCAAACAATGAGCAACCTATGGCAGGAATAACTTCGGCAAGCCCAACAAAACCTAATGATAATTTGCTGTTAGTTAAATGATATACCCAAAAATATAGAATAGTAAATTGCATACTAAGCGCCATGATTATTCCAACTCGTGTGAGCAAGAAATTCCGAAACTCTTTGATATGCAGTGATGGGTTTTTATAAAGAAATCCAGAAGTAGTGAGCGAAGAAGGTTTGATATTTGACATTTTTTTTACGCCTGAAAATTTTGAGAAAGCAAAACTAAGTGATTCTATTTGATACTAACCAAATCCAATAAATTTGTGTTTGAATCAACTTCAGTCGGAGTTTCATTGGCTTTAAATAAACGCGCTGTTAGATTTCCTTTTAAGTTTACTTCGTTTGGTTTTACTTCAAGCCAACTTCCTTCTCGCAAACCAATAACTGGTGTGTCGTTAAAACAATGATATTCTTTGATTCTTGTTTCTCTGGTTTCGCCGTTGTGGGTGCTGTTTGGGTCTGGGTCTAAATAGTGGGCATTAATTGTAAAAGGCACTAAACCGAGTGTTTCAAAACTGGGCGGATAAACAATAGGCATATCATTTGTGGTTTGCATCGTAAACCCAGCAATATTAGATCCTGCGCTGGTTCCTAAATAAGGCGTTCCGTTGGCCACAACTTGTTGCAGCACTTTCATTAATCGATGGTCATAAAGTTGTTTGACTAACAGAAAAGTATTTCCGCCACCCGTAAAAATCCCTTCTGCTTCTTCAAGTGCCTGAGCTGGATTTGAAAAGGTATGCAAACCAACAATTTTTTTGTTTATTTTCTCAAAAGCGTTATATACTTTGGCGGTATAATCATCATGCGAAATGCCACTTGGTCGGGCAAAAGGCACAAAAACAATCGAAGTGCAATCTTTATAAAGTTCAGAAAGTTCGGGCAGCAAATAATCTAAATAGCTGCCATTATATAAGGTAGAAGTGCTGGCAAGAATCGCGTTAATCATAAGTTTAAAATAATTTATATACTAAAAAAGGGTTTTATTGAAGCCATAAGAATGCTTTTACAAATCCGTCGCGCCAAAGTTTTTCATTGTGTTGACCACCTTTGACAATGATTTTTTTGTTTAGTTTTAAACACGAACATCTTTTAGTATTGATTTCATGTTCCATAATATTCAAATCGGCAATCATGTCGGGGTCGCCTTCGTTATCGCCGCAAAGGAAATATATTTTAGATTTAAAGTTTGGAGTTTCTTTCATTAATTTCATGATTTCGGTCCGGTTAAACCAAAATGATGGCGAAAAAACTCCCGCACGACTGAAAACTTGTGGGTATTTTAGTAAAGCATAAAAAGAAACCAATCCGCCAAGAGAACTCCCAAAAATGGTGGTGTGATTGGCATCGGTTTTCGTGCGATAATTTTTATCGACATAGGGTTTTAAAGAATTTACGATAAAATCAAGATAAGCATCGGCATTTCCTCCGCCATATTTTTCGTTTTTATAAGGCGTCAATTCTTCCATTCGTTTGTCGCCGCCGTGTTCAATTCCAATCACAATTACTTTTGCCTTCAAGCTGTCGAGTTTCTCGTCAACGTTCCATTCGCCCACATACGAAGTCTTGGCGTCGAATAAATTCTGACCATCGTGCATATAAACTACAGCATATTTTTTAGAATTTGACACATAGCCAACAGGCAGATAAACCCAGATTTTCTTAGAGGTTTTCAACTGTGGCGCATCAATCATAAAAGAAGTAACGTTTTTAGAGGCAGTACTGTTTTGAGACCACATTAAAACGGGTATTAAATTCAGTAAACAGAAGAGATTTTTTTTGAGCATAAATAATTGAGGATTTTAACAGCATTCAAAAGTAAAATTAATTTATTAATCGAACTTAGGATTTATAGCAATATATTGGAGTATATAAATAAAACTTTATTATCGGAACGATTCCGACAACTTTCTGGTGGCGTCAGAAAACTTTCTGGTGGCGTCAGAAAACTTTCTGGTGACGTCAGAAAACTTTCTGGTGACGTCAGAATATTTTCTGGTGGCGTCAGAATATTTTCTGGTAGCGTCAGAAAACTGTTTCTATGGGCGTCGGAGACGTATCAAATTGACTGGACATAATTTTATGATGACTCCGAAGGGATAGCGTTTAAAAGAGCAAATGACTTCTGCCTATCTAAAGTCTAGCACGAACATCTTGCTTGTGCCAGTATAACTAGCATGGTTTTTTGTTCAATAGTATTTATCATAATAAGGTTTGAAATAATTAAAGTCCAAAGTAAGCATCAATATTTGAGCTATTAAAATTTTCTTTTTTAAAGGAGTCAACCCTTCCATTTGTCAATCGTCACAAAGTCCAATTCCATTCCCAGTTACTACGATCTTGAAGCTCTCGTGTTTTTCGTTAATGTTCTGTTTACAAACATACGTAGTCTTAACGTCCAATAATTATACCCATTTTGCATTTAGATAACAAGCTATTTTTGAAATTTAATTTATAGCCTTTAAGTAAAAAATGGAAATTTCAATGTAATTTTCAGCAATGACGCTCAATCTTAAAAAGAAGAAATACTGTTTGAGGCGGTACAGTTTTGAGTTCCTTTGAAAATGAAGACTTAAACGTGGCAATAAGAATTTATTTTAAATAGATTAATTCATAGTATTGATTATCAATAATATTTTTTGGTGTTTATTACAATAAATTAAGAAATCAGTTTTTATTATATTTTATTAAATCTGTTTAAATATTGTTTTAATTTATTAAAAACAAAAGTTTACGTTAATTTAACATGTGTAAATCAAGTTATTTTGATTGGTTATTAATGTTTTAGTTAATTTAATCAAGTTGTTTAGTTTAGAATTTAGTAAAGTTATCATAATGTTTTGATAACATTTACAATCATAACACACTTTAGATTTGCATAAATTTTAACAAACACAATTTTATTATGAAAAAAACAGTACTTATTGCTTTATTATTATGTGGTTTAAATAATTTGTCTGCCCAGACAGTTGTTTTTTCACAAGATTTTTCTTCACCAGATGCTACTTTATTCTCTTCTGGTTGGATTCAAACCAATCAAAGTGAGCCTATTGGTCCATCTGTTTGGTATTCACCAAGTGTAGCTTTACCAGCATTTGCTACTGGAGGAAATACAGGAGGAAACACCTCTTTTATTACTGCTGATTTAAATAGTACAACCGGAGCAGGAACTATCAGCAACTGGTTGATAACACCTTCAATTAATGTTAAAAATGGAGATATTGTAAAATTCTACGCTAAAAAAGGTGGTACAGGTACAGGTGATATTTTTGCAGATAATTTACAATTAAGAATGAGTACCAACGGTGATGGATCGGCTATTCCATCTTCTGGAGCTACAGACTTAGGTGATTTTACAACTTTAGCATTAGAAATTAATCCTACTTTAAACGCTACTTCATTTCCATTCACTTGGACGCTATATTCTTATACAGTTAGTGGAATACAAGGAACTAGCTTAATTCCATGTAAATTTGCTTTTAGATATTATGTTACTGATGGAGGGTCTGCAGGGACAGCATCTGATATTATTGGTATAGATGATTTTAAAGTTGAAAGCACCACATTTTCAAATAATGATTTCTTCAAACAAAACTTCGTTGTATATCCGAACCCAGTAAAAGATATCATTTCTGTAAAAAACAACAATAATTCAACAATAACTAGCGCAGAGATTATTGATATGAATGGTAGAGTGGTTAAAAATCTTGCTGTTGAAGGATTAGAAAATGGTCAAAACAACATTAGCGATTTAACAGAAGGATTGTATCTGTTGCAAATAACTACCACTGAAGGAGTGGGTATGACGAAAATCATAAAAAAATAATCAATTCGATATAGAAACAAAAGGTGCTAGAGAAATCGGCACCTTTTTTCATAACAGCAATTTCTATTTATATAATATTATTAATAAAAAACAATATGAAACATTTTATTAGTTTACTTGTACTTTTATTTATTCAGCAAATCTCTGGTCAAAACGCTTCAATCAAAGGGATAATTATTGACGAAGCCAACGGAAAAGAATTATCAGGTGTAAAAGTAACCTTAGTTCAAAACAACAAAACAGTAACCTCAGATTATAATGGTGCCTTTTCTTTTTCAGGATTATCAACAGATAGATTTACTTTAAGATTTACTGCCAATAATTTTCAAACTAAAGAAATATCTGATGTTGACACAAATCCAAACGAAACAACAACTTTGACAGTTTCGTTATTGAAAAATGAGAAAGTTTTAAATGAGGTAGTAATTACAACTACAAAAATGAAGACTGAATCTGTAAAATCATTATTACTTCAACAAAAAAATAGTGCCAACGTTTCTGATGGGATTTCTTCTGAAACGATCAAACGAACTCCAGACAAAAATACCTCTGATGTAATCAAGAGAATTAGTGGTGCCAGTATTCAAGACAATAAATTTGTAGTAGTTCGCGGATTGAACGATCGCTACAATGCTTGTTTTATTAACGGGGCACCATTACCAAGTTCAGAGCCTGACAGAAAAGCTTTTTCGTTTGATATTTTCCCATCAAACATGATTGATAATTTAATTATCTCAAAAACAGCTTCGCCCGATTTGCCAGCAGATTTTGCTGGTGGTGTAATTCAAATTAATACTAAAAACATTCCAGACAAAAACTTTCAATCCATATCAGTTGGTAGTGGATATAACAGTATTACAACAAACAAAGAGCAAGTTTTCTATTATGGAGGAAAGACAGATTGGTTGGGAATAGATGACGGTACAAGAGCATTATCTAGTGCTTTTCCAGATACTAAAACTTTACAAAATTTAGACGCTCCAGATCGAATTCAATATGCCAAAATGTTAGATAGCGATTGGAGTTTACATACCAAAAGATTTAGTCCAAATATGAGTTTTCAATATTCGCTTGGTCAAAAAATTAAATTGAATGAAACACGCACACTTGGCGCATTGTTTTCAGTTTCTTATAACAAAACTAACAACTATAACGAAACAGATAGATATGGTTATGCTGACCAAGGAGCTACTGTAGCACCTAATTTATCTTCATATTATTTTGATAAAAATTATTCTGAGCAATATTTATTGGGAGCTTTGGCTAATTTTAGCTTCAAATTAAATAATAACAATTCAATCAGTTTAAAAAACTTATACAGTATCAATTCAGAAGATAAAGTGGTTGACAGAAAAGGTGTTCCAGATGATCCAAACAGTGATAATCCAATACGAATAGAGTCAACGGTTAGATGGTTTACAAGTAACAAAATCTATTCAGGACAGTTAATTGGAGAACATTATTTTAGTGAATTAAAATTTAAAATCAATTGGAATGCTTCTATAAGTAATGTAGGTAGATCTATTCCTAATTTGAGAAGAAATGTATACAACTATAGTGATGATTTTCCATTAACAGCAAGTATTCAACAAAATTCTTCTAGCCCTGATAGTGGTGGTGGAATATTTTTTTCTGAAAACAAAGAGCAAATATGGAATGTAAAAGTTGATTTTTCGAATAAAATAGGAACTTCAAACAGTCATGAAATTAAATATGGTTTGAGCACACAAAGGCGTGTTAGAGATTTTTTCGCAAGACAATTGCAATATAATACAATGAACAGCACTGATGGCTCAATCAAAACGCTACCTAATGAAACTATATTTAACCCATCAAATATTGGACTAACAGGTTTTACAATTTTTGATGGTTCTAAATATTATGATACTTATGATGCTTCATCAACATTACAAGCAGGATATTTAATGGCAGATAATAGAATTAACAAATTTAGATTTGTCTGGGGATTCAGAATGGAAACCTACAGACAATTTTTGAACACCATTAAAGATGGGACACCATTGAATGTAGATAATAAACAAACCGATTTTTTACCCTCTATGAATTTAATCTACTCTTTAACTCCAAAACAAAATTTAAGAGTAAGTTATTCCAAAACTTTAAACAGACCTGAGTTTAGAGAATTAGCTCCTTTCGGTTTTTATGATTTTACTACAAGATTTTTTACTTCAGGAAACGAAAAATTGCTAATAGCAAACGTCCAAAACGGAGATTTAAGATATGAAATATATCCTGGTAAAAATCAATTATTTTCTGTTTCTGCATTCTATAAAAGATTTGACAATCCGATTGAAGTTGTTGCTGGGGTAAATAATAATGAAGTTACATATAACAATGCGCTTTCGGCAATTAATTATGGTTATGAATTAGAATTCAGAACTGTTCTTTCATCACTATTTAATTATGAGAAATCTTATTTATTAAACAACATAACTTTATTCTCAAATGTTTCTGTAATTAATTCAAATGTTGATGTTAACAACTTAGCTAAGGAATCTGATTCAAGAAAATCCAGACAAATGCAAGGACAATCTCCTTATGTGTTTAATGCAGGATTGCAGTTTCTTGATACTGATTTAGGTTGGTCATTTGCTGCAAACGTAAACAGGGTTGGAAACAGAATTGCTATAGTCGGAAATACAGAAGTAAGACCTGATTTATGGGAAAAAAGCAGAACATTTTTAGATTGCCAACTTTCAAAAACTTTTTACAAAAAGAAAATGGAGTTGAAGTTAAATGTTCAAAATATTTTAGGACAAGATTTGATTTACTATCAAAATCGCGACTTAGGAAAAACGAATGAAAGCGGTTTTAGTGCTTTTGTTAACAAAATATTTACTGGTGATTCTCAAAATAAAAACGGATACAATAGCGATGAAGACGATTTAATTTGGG
>CAIXNQ010000073.1 GCA_903920835.1 uncultured Bacteroidota bacterium
CTTCGCCAATGACCAACTCGTCACTCGCCCTGCTCGGAGATACCCTCAATTCCAGCAACAACTCCCTCGCGGATAACATGCCCCCCCCGCCTTACCCAATGCTCGGACACCACTAAACCCCATAATCGTTAGCGGTTTCGCACTAGGCATCGATATTATTGCACATCAAGCAGCAATGGATCACAATTTGCAAACCATTGGAGTTTTAGCCCATGGTTTGAATCAAATTTATCCTAAAAGCCACAAGAAATTTGTTGCTAAAATGGAGCAAAACGGTGGTTTTTTTACAGAATTTTGGAGCAGTTCAGAAATAGCTTCCGAGAGTTTTGTGAGAAGAAACCGAATCGTCGCTGGAATTGCCGAAGCAACCATAGTTATTGAGTCGGCAGAGAAAGGAGGTTCGCTCATTACCGCCACCTTAGCATCTGAATATGACAGAGAGGTTTTTGCCGTGCCTGGCAGATCAACTGACAAATACAGTCAAGGATGTAATAGTTTGATTAAATCTGAAAAAGCACGCTTGCTGACCTCGGCAGCAGATTTAGTTTATCATTTGAATTGGGACATTGAAACGCCTTCAAAACCGATACAAAAGCAGTTGTTTGTTTCGTTAGACGCCGACGAACAAAAACTTTATGATTACCTTCAAGCCAATGGGAAACAATTGCTAGACATTATTTCTTTAGAATGTCATATTCCAGTGTCAAAATTATCGGGCATATTGCTCTCGATGGAATTGAAAGGAGTTGTTAGACCACTGCCTGGGAAACAATTTGAGGCGATTTAGGGTTTTTTAATTTGTAAAAACCTGGTTAAATTGTGATTTTATTAAACTTTTTGGATTTAAATTCACAATGGATTTTGGAGTCAAAAAAGAATTAAAGAAATTACTAGGAAAGAAACTATAATTTTATTTTGTAAAAGAGTGATTATAATATTTAAATGAAGTTTTATTGAAGTACTAATTATTACAATTTCAACTAGAAAAGATAATGAATTCTATTTTCTCTTAGTATTAAAAATTCTTGCGAAACGTGAACGTGAACTTATCACAAAATTCGCAATTGCGAGAAACGGCTGTTAGCGGTAGGCTATGGCAGTTTCTGTTGGTTTCCGTAAGTATTGATTAATATCAAACCATATTTTGCTGCGGCTCCAAATGTTTGAACACCTTTTTCTGCTGATAAAATCTCAATCTTCTTTATAAATTTTTTACTGGTGCCAGGTATTGAATTGTCTTTTCTGTAATAATAAAATGTTGGTTCGCCATTTACTATTAGCATTGGCATTTCACCTAAAACTTTTTCTTTCTGTTTTTGTCGGATTAGCTTAATCAAATAATATTTGTCTTTTCCCGTGTCGGATAATAAATAGTTTTTCTCAACTTCAGAAACTGAAATTGTTTTGCATCCTAAAAGGATTAGAAAGATAAATATGCTTACAATTCGTATCTTCATTTTGTACGTTTTCGAGCCTAGCTTACCGCTAACTAGCTTATAGGCGAAACAAACCTTCGTATATACACCCAAATTCGGATAGATTGGCGAAGGTTTGTTTCGCATTATTTACTCCCCAAATATATAAAAAAAAATTTCACGCCCTCAATGTCATAATTCATTTATCCCCTGTTTTGGGTTACAGTTCCGAAATTCAGAGCTACAGCTCCGGATTTCAGAGTTACAGCTCTCGTTATTGGAGTTTACACAAAATTCTGTCCAGTCTCATTCTGTCCAGTCTCAGTCTCTAGTCCATCCAACGGAGCGGCTGTTGCACCCAACGGAGCGGCTGTTGTACCCAACAGAGCGGCTGTTGAACCCAACAGAGCGGCTGTTGTACCCAACAGAGCGGCTGTTGAACCCAACAGAGCGGCTGTTGTGCCCAACGGAGCGGCTGTTGTACCCAACGGAGCGGCTGTTGAACCCAACGGAGATAAAAAATTCTATTTGTTGTGATTTGATAAAAATTCCATCTATACGGGTATTTTTTATTCAAAAAAAGTAAATTTGACGCATTGGTAAAGACTGTTGTTCTAATAATTCATTATATTAAATCCTATTGAAGTCAGTAATATTCTTTAAATCCAAAACAATTTATCTACTTCGTTACCGATATATTATAAAAATAAATATATTTGATAAAATTATAAGTCAATGTTGGGTTTTATAGCCTTCATTATTTTAAAAAGAGGTTACCCCAATTAAATTTAAACAATGATTCCATTTTTAGACATACAGAAAATCAATGCCCAATATCAACCCGAATTTCAAATGAAATTAAGTGAAATGTTGGACAAAGGCTGGATGATTTTAGGTAACGAAGTACAGACTTTTGAAGCACAATTTGCCAAGTATTGCGGTGCTAAATATTGCATTGGTGTTGGCAACGGGCTCGACGCTTTGACATTAATCTTTAAAGGCTATCAACAGTTAGGAAAAATAAACAAAGGCGATGCTGTTGTAGTGCCCGCCAATACTTATATCGCCAGTATTTTGGCAATTATCGAAGCGGGTTTAGTGCCCGTTTTGGTCGAACCGAACCCAATAACTTTCAATTTAGATTTGGCGGAGGTCGAAAAAGCAATTACTCCAACCGTAAAAGCGATTTTGGCAGTTCATCTTTACGGACAACTTGCTCCGATGAACGAGTTGGTTTCTTTTGCTAAAAAAAATAATTTACTTTTGATTGAAGATGCTGCCCAAGCCCACGGCGCAGAAATTGAGGACAAAAAAGCAGGAAGCTTTGGCAACGCAGCGGGTTTTAGTTTCTATCCGGGCAAAAATCTAGGTGCTTTGGGCGATGCAGGAGCTATTACAACCAGTGACGATGATTTGGCGGAAGTGCTGTTTTCAATCCGAAATTATGGTTCAAAAGTGAAATATCAGCATGATTTGATTGGAACAAATTCTCGATTAGACGAACTTCAAGCGGCTTTTTTGAATGTAAAATTACCGCATCTAGTCACCGACAATCAACTGAGACAAAAGTGGGCAAAAAGATATCTTGCTGCAATAAACAATCCAGCAATAGCGTTGCCAAACTATGATTTTTCTAACAATCATGTCTTTCATTTGTTTGTAATCCGAACTGCAAAACGAAATGATTTGCAGAAATATCTTGCTGAAAACGGAATTCAAACCTTGATTCACTATCCGATTCCGCCCCACAAACAAAAAGCATTTCCGCTCTTGAACCACAGAAGCTATCCCATTACTGAAAAAATTCATCAAGAAGTGTTAAGTTTGCCTATAAGTCCGGTGCTCAACGAAGCAGAAGTTGATTATGTAATCGAAAAAATAAACGCATGGACATTTTAATAAAATCTTTCAACAGACCTTATTATTTAGAAAAATGTTTGCAAAGTATTTTTGAGTTTGTTCATGGCTACGATAAAATTATTGTTTTAGATGACGGAACGCCGCAATGCTATTTAGACAAAATTCAATCTACATTTCCTCAAGTTTCTATTCAAAAATCTGAAACGTATTTAAAAAAATCGAAAGCAATTAAAGCTGGAAAATCGCTACCCGATTCCAAGATTCCAATTGATTTTTGGATTAAATCAGCCACAAAAGCTTCCGATTATTTTGTGCTTTTAGAAGACGATATATGGTTTACAAACCAGCTCGATTTGTCCTCGACGGCTATGGTTTTGAAACAACAAAACACCCAAATGCTCAAATTGTTTTGGTTAGGAAATCCGCGGTTAATTGCTTCAAAAAGTATTGTGTTTAAAAACAAAATCGATATTTCAAGCCCAGATTTGTTTACGTTTAATCCGTTTTTGTTTCGTTGGATTTTCATTAAATATAAATTCAAAATAAGAAAATTAACAACACTCATTGGTTGGTATTCCGAAGATCGGTTTTTGGCTTATTACACCATTTATGGTGTTGCAGGAGCTATTTTTTCTAAGAATTATTTTCTGTCACTTTGGAAAAATCACAACAATCAAACCAATGAACCATTACAACTAGAAAACGCTTTGCGGTTTATCAATAAAAACGAAAACGCAACCTTTGGAAATACAACTGCTGAGGTTTTGAAAACTGGTTTTTTGTCGTCGGCAACCAATCAAAATAAAGAATACGAAACGGGAAGTTTCGACATGTTGCAGTTCAATAAAATTATAAATGAAGCTTGGCTCGAAGGACGTTTGGGCAGCTCTGGTTCATTTGGTAATGATTTAGACGAAAAACAAATTGAGCTCCTCTTGAAAAAAGCCAATCATCCGCAAGTTCAAGTTGATGACTGGAAAAAATGGGTGCAATCGTTCAAGAAACAATACACCGATTTTGGTTGTATTATAGATTAAATAATGGAAGAAAACACCGAAAATTCTCACAAAACAATTTTAAAATCAACCAGCATTTTTGGGTTTGCCCAACTTATGAAAATGGGTATTGGAGTTATAGCTTCAAAGTTTATTGCTGTTTTTTTAGGACCCATCGGCATCGGAATTGTAGGTCTTTTAAACAATTCACTCAGCATTATTGCCTCGCTAACAAGTTTTGGAATCAACACCATTGCTGTTCGCGAAGTTAGTTTGGCAAAAGCCACAAATGATGACGCTTACTTATCTCGACGTTATATTATCTTAAAACGTTGGGCGCTAATTGTGGGCGTTTTTGGCGCAATCTGCTCTATCGTTTTTTCAAAATTATTAAGCCAATGGACTTTTGGAAACCCATCCCGCTATCAATGGTTCATTTTGCTGTCGATTAATTTTATTTTATTGAGTTTGACTTCTTGCAAAGTGGCATTAATGCAAGGTTTGCGAATGATGAGGTCTATTGCAATTTCTAATGTTGTCAATTCTTTTTTAGTGACTTTACTGACCATTCCGCTTTATTATTTTTATAAATATGATGGCATTGTTCCAGCTATTTTAGTGTCGAGTGCCGTTGGTTTGGGCGTAAATGTTTTTTATACTCGAAAGGTTGCGATTCATAAAATTGTTTTGTCGTGGACAACTTCATTTAACGAAAGTAAACCCTTAATGAAATTGGGATTTTTGCTTTCAATCAATGTCATTTTCGGACAGATTTGCACTTTTGTAATCAAACTTTATTTGAACGGAAGCGGCACCAAAACAGAAATATTAGGGTTTTATGAAGTGAGTACCGTAATTTTAGTTTCGTATGTCGGCATGATTTTTAATGCCATGGGCACCGATTTTTATCCTCGTTTGACCGAAGTTCAATCGGACAATAAAAAATTAAAAAACTTCGTAAACGATCAAATCGAAATTGGTTTATTACTCGTGACTCCGCTATTGATTTTATTTTATTTTTTAGCCCCAATCCTCATAAAACTGCTCTATTCTTCAGGGTTTATTCCTGTGGTTTTAATTTTAAAAGGCGCATTATTTGCCATTATTATCAAAGCAATAATCTGGCCGTTGGCGTTTGTTATTTTGGCAAAAGGCGAGAATAAACTCTATTTCAAACAAGAACTTTTGGGCGATTTTCTGAACATTGTTTCTACAATAGTTTTCTATAAGTTTTTTGGACTAGAAGGCATTGGAACCGCCATGTTGCTCAATTATATCCTCTATGGAATTTATGTTTATTTGATTCTCAACAAACGCTTTGAATTTGGTTTCAGAAAAGAAACTGTCACGATAATTTGTTGTTCTTGTTTGCTGGGTTTCATCAGTTGTTTGGTAGCTTTTGAAACAATTTATCCCAATTCGTATTGGTTTTTTGGAGTGCTATTTTTGATTTCTGGAGTTTATTCATTCGTAGAATTAAATAAAAGGATTTCTGTCTTGAGTATCATTATCAAATTAAAAAACAAGTTCATCAAGAAATAAAATGGTTTTTAATTCGCTTAGTTTTGCTTTTTTCCTGCCGCTAGTTTTTGGTTGCTATTGGTTTTTAACACCCAAAAGGATTGGTTTGCAAAACGCATTATTGTTAGTTGCGAGCTATTTTTTCTATGCCTGTTGGGACTATCGGTTTTTGTTTTTGCTCATTTTCTCAACAGCTCTTGATTATTTTGCAGCCCAAAAAATTTCAAATTCAAGTACACTTCAAACTCAAAAACGATGGCTTTGGTGCAGCATTATTATCAATTTAGGATTTTTAGGCATCTTTAAATATTACAATTTCTTTGTAGGCTCTTTTGCCGAATTACTTGCGCATTTTCATTTCAAAACTTCTTTTCAAACACTTTCAATCGTCTTGCCCATCGGGATTTCTTTCTATACTTTTCATGGACTTTCTTACATTATAGATGTGTTTTACAAACGAATTTCTCCCGAAAAAAACATTGTTGATTACAGTCTTTTTGTAAGTTTTTTTCCGCTTTTGGTTGCTGGTCCAATAGAAAGAGCCACGCATTTACTGCCTCAAATTAAGAAAGAACGATCGTTGAGCCCAAGCGATTTTACCGACGGATTGAAACAAATACTCTGGGGATTGTTCAAAAAAATGGTCGTTGCCGACAGTTGCGCCATTTATGCCAATCAAATTTTTAATAATGCTACCGACTTTAGCGGAAGCACATTGCTTCTGGGAGCCGTTTTGTTTACATTTCAAATTTATGGGGACTTTTCTGGTTACTCAGACATCGCACTAGGGACGGCACGATTGTTTGGTTTTGAACTGTTGCAGAATTTCAAATTCCCTTATTTTTCAAGAGATATTGCTGAGTTTTGGCGGCGTTGGCACATTTCGTTATCGTCCTGGTTTAAAGATTATGTCTATATTCCGCTTGGTGGGTCAAAAGGGTCTAAAACAAAACAAATTCGTAATGTTTTAATCATATTTTTATTAAGCGGATTGTGGCACGGCGCAAGTTGGAACTTCGTGATTTGGGGATTGCTAAATGCACTTTATTTCATTCCGCTATTGGTTTTTAATCGCAACAGAAATCATTTAGAAATCGTTGCCAGCAATACTTTTCTTCCTTCGTTAAAAGAATCGCTTCAAATTACAGTCACTTTTTGCCTGACCGTTTTGGCTTGGATTTTTTTTAGAAGTGCTTCGGTGGGTCAAGCTATTGGAATCATTCAAAACATCTTTTCGGAATCATTATTTACAATACCGAACATTAAACCGAAATATACTATTTTAATGGTATTGGTTTTTATTGTTATGGAATGGCTCGGTCGAAAAAACAACTATGCGATTGCTTCCTTTTTTGGTTCAAATCCAGCTTGGGTGCGCTGGATGTTCTATTACCTATTAGCTTTTTCAATTCTTTATTGCAGCGGAAGTGATCAACAATTTATTTATTTTCAATTTTAGAAGTAATGAAAAAAGTATTGTTTAGATTAGTTCTGTTTGCTGTTCCGATGCTACTACTTTGGAGTTGTTTGGAAGCTTTTTATAGAATTGTCCCAAATAATTACACACAAAAACAGGATTATTTGCAGACCCATTCCAACCAAATTGAAACTTTATTGTTTGGCGATTCGCATTGTTTTTATGGACTAAACCCTGATTATTTTGACAGCAAGACGTTCAATTATTCCAATGTTAGTCAAACTATTTATTTTGACCAGTTGCTTTTAGAAAAATATTTACCTCAATTGCCCAAACTCAAACAAGTTGTTTTTTGTATTGAATATACCAATTTGAGCCAGCAAGACAACACGCAAGACGATGTTTGGCGTAAATATTATTACCAATATTATATGAACTTAAACGTGCCGATAGTTTCTAATTGGTCACCAAAAAAATATAGTTTGGCGTTGACCCAACCACTCGATCGGAATTTGAATTTGGTAGTTAAGTATTACAAAATAGGAACTATTTTAGATTGCAACCCGAATGGTTGGGGCAATAATTATTTAAAAAAAGACAGAATCGAACCACAACTTGTCTCCAAGCAACGCGCCCAAGCACAAGAAGACGGCTCAACAGATTTTAGTTTAAATTTATCTCGATTGCAGCAATGTATTGATGCCTGCAAAGCCCGAAATATAAAAGTATTAATTGTTTCGATGCCACAAACGCAGCTTTACACCAGTTATTTAAACCCAAAAAAACTCAAAGCTATTTATAAAAGTTGCCGTCAATTGGCAATTTTGAATCCAAATAATGTGCGCTATCTCAACCTGTTTGAAGACCGCCGATTTGAAGACCAAGATTTTTATGATTCCGATCATTTGAATGAAGTTGGCGCTGCAAAATGTTCTAGAGTTGTTAATGTGGCTTTGCAAAAAAGTTGGTAATTTCATTGAATTCGTAGAGAAAACATTTTTAACTACATCATCCAAAGTTTCATTTTCACTCAAAAACAACTTTACTTTCTTCGGCAGTAACGGTCATTTGAATCGTTCTTCCCATGATTAATGCGCGATTGTCTTGAATGTGTCCCGCTGGGAAGTTGTAAATAATAGGAATGGTCAAGTCTTTCGTTGCTTCTTCTATAATTTCAAATGCGTTTTTGCCCCACGGAATATCATTGTCGTTCATTTTGGTCATGCCGCCGACGATAATTCCTTTTAAACTTGACAGGCAACCGTTGCGTTTTAAATTCATCATCATTCGGTCAACGTGATAGAGGTATTCGTCTAAATCTTCTAAAAACAGAATTTTATCTTGACAATCTACCGCCGACGAAGAACCCAACAAACTGTATAAAATCGACAAATTGCCGCCCACAAGTTCGCCTCTTGCAGTTCCCAAATGATTAATGGCATCGCAAGTCATGGTGTAACTTAACGGCTCTCCAAACAAAGCGGTGCATAATGAAGCCTTGGCTTGTTCGGTAGCTCTAGCCACACTAACGGGCATGATGGCGTGAATAGATTCTATTCCCATTCGGTTTAAATGACTGTGCAAAACCGTAACGTCGCTAAACCCAATCACCCACTTTGGGTGTTGTTTAAACCTGCTGAAATCAAGTCGGTCAATAATCCGAACGGTGCCATAACCCCCTCGAACGCACCAAATCGCTTTGATGTTTGGATTGTCCATTTGGGTCTGAAAATCGGCAGCACGTTCTTCATCATTCCCTGCAAGCTGATGAAAATTGAGCCCAATGGTTTTCCCTAAAACCACTTCAAGTCCCCACGAATGGAGCAAATCGATGGTGGGTTTCAAGTTGTCTTCAAGGTTTTTTCGGGCTGTTGAAACAATCACTACCGTATCACCTTTCTGTAAATAGGGCGGTGTAATCATTTGGGGTTGGGCGTAAGAATTCATAAAAAGTAATATCAATAAGTAACGTGCTTTTTGCATAAAAACGATTATCTAAATCACAAGCAAAAATATATAAACAAATGAATTAGCCGACTAAACTTGTACAAAATATCCTAAAACACAATACGCTATCATCAAATTGCAATTCACATATAAAAAAAGTCTTATTTTTGCCCAATATCCCATTTAAACAAGAGCATACACCAAAATGAAACTAGAAAACCCAAAAAGATATACCATCACCGCTGCGCTACCTTACACTAACGGACCAATTCATATTGGGCACTTAGCAGGTGTTTATGTGCCAGCCGATATTTATTCGAGATACTTACGATTGCAAGGCAAAGAAGTTGCATTTATTTGTGGCAGCGACGAGCACGGCGTAGCAATTTCGATGAAAGCCAAGAAAGAAGGCATCACGCCACAACAAGTTATTGATAAATATGACGCCATCATTCGGCAATCATTCATAGATTTTGGTATTTCGTTTGATAATTATTCTCGAACTTCGTCTGAAATTCACCATCAAACGGCGTCTGGTTTCTTTAAAAAAATGTATGACAACAATGATTTTATTGAAGAAACCACAGCCCAATTATATGACGCCAAAGCAAATCAATTCTTAGCCGATAGATTTGTGGTCGGCACTTGCCCCAAATGCGATAACCCCGAGGCCTATGGCGACCAATGCGAAAAATGTGGTTCGACATTAAATGCAACTGATTTAATCAATCCAAAATCGACAATTACTGGCGAAACTCCAGTTTTGAAAGAAACAAAACACTGGTTCTTACCGCTCGATCGTTATCAAGATTTCTTGACCAATTGGATTTTAGTAGAACATGCCAAAGATTGGAAAACCAACGTGCTCGGACAGGTAAAATCTTGGCTCGATGACGGACTAAAACCCCGTGCTGTAACTCGTGATTTAGACTGGGGAATTGATGTTCCTGTTGCTGGAGCTGAGGGCAAAAAACTCTATGTTTGGTTTGACGCACCTATTGGCTACATCTCTTCGACCATTGAGTGGGCAAAAAGAAAAAACATTGATTGGGAACCCTTCTGGAAAGATTCCGAAACCAAACTGGTTCATTTTATTGGCAAAGACAATATTGTTTTTCATTGCATAATTTTCCCTGCGATGCTCAAAGCCGAAGGCACCTATATTTTGCCCGACAATGTTCCAGCCAACGAGTTTTTAAATCTCGAAGGCAACAAACTTTCAACTTCAAAGAATTGGGCGGTTTGGCTGCATGAATATCTTATAGATTTTCCAGAAAAGCAAGATGTGCTTCGTTACGCATTAACTGCAAATGCGCCCGAAACCAAAGACAACGACTTTACGTGGAAAGATTTTCAGGCAAGAAATAACAATGAACTGGCGGCAATTTTTGGGAATTTTATCAACAGAGTGGTGGTGTTGACCCATAAATATTATGACGGAATAGTGCCGCAACCCAATCCGTTTTCAGCAATTGACCTTCAAACATTGACCGATTTAAAAGCGTTCCCGGCTATTATTTCGGCTTCAATAGAACGCTATAGATTTAGAGAAGCACAGTCAGAATTAATGAACGTTGCCCGACTCGGAAACAAATATCTCGCAGACGAAGAGCCTTGGAAAATAATTAAAACCAACCCCGAGCGTGTGCAAACCCAAATGTATGTTGCCTTGCAAATTGCAGCAGCTTTGCGAATATTATCAGAACCGTTTTTGCCGTTTACCGCTTGCAAATTGTCGGGCATTCTAAAAACCGACCTCAACTTGACTTGGAATGACGTGAGCGAGAAATCCGATTTGCTTTTGGAAGGTCAACAAATTGGAACAGCCGAAATACTTTTTGCACAAATAGACGACACTGAAATTCAAAAACAAATAGACAAATTGGAAGCTACAAAAACCGCAAACCAATTAGAAAACGCCATTGTCGAACCACAAAAAGACACTGCTACATTTGAAGATTTTTCAAAAATAGACCTTCGGGTAGGCACTATCATCGAGGCAGAGAAAATGCCCAAAGCCAATAAATTATTGGTCCTAAAAGTTGACACCGGAATAGACATCAGAACGATAGTTTCTGGCATCGCCGAACATTTTTCGCCCGAAGAAGTCATCGGGAAACAAGTAACTGTGCTAGTAAACCTAGCTCCCAGAGCACTTCGCGGCGTTGAAAGCCAAGGAATGTTACTCCTCGCCAATGATGCCAACGGCAAGTTAGTCTTCGTTAATCCAGATAATTCAGGGGTGAATAACGGGGCGGTGATTAGTTAGGTGTTAGGGTTTAGGTGATAGGGTTTAGGTGGTAGGTATTAGGTGGTGGGTTTTAGGTATTAGGTTATAGGAGGGTAGTTGGATATTAGTATAATTAATAATTTAACCTTTTCAGTTCAAAAATTTTCTTGAAACCTCCCTGCACACCTACATGGAGCAATCAAGAAAAAAACGAAAAAAAACAATTCCTCTGTCGAATTTCCAAGTCTTAAATATATTGTAAAGCAAACGCTGGCATTGGGTCAAAAAAAACTACAACCTAAAGTTGTAGTTTTTTTATTGGATTAAAGACAAGAAAACCAACCCGATTTAGATTAACATTATTTGAGTAATATTATTTTATCCCGTAGGGATATAATGTTGGTAGAAAAAAAGCACGAACCCTTTGTTTAGTCCCTTTAGGGACGATATATTTTTGCTAAATTCATTTTGTCCCTAACGGGACAAAAAACAGGAGTTGTTTTATGTAGTTACCGACATTATATCCCTACGGGATAAAATGAGGGTTGTAAAGTTTGCAGCACTTTAAACGCATTCACGAATTAAGAGACTTCGCAGAACAATACAACCAGCAACCTACAACATTCCGAGTTCGAGCTTGGCTTCTTCGCTCATTAAATCTTTGGTCCATGGCGGGTCGAACGTAATTTCTACCTCGCAGGATTTAACCGCGTCGATTTTGTTGATTTTTTCTTCTACCTCTCTTGGCAATGTTTCTGCCACAGGACAGTTGGGCGAAGTGAGTGTCATCAACACTTTTACTTCGTTGTCTTCGTTAATCATTACGTCATAAATCAATCCCAGTTCATAGATGTCAACAGGAATTTCTGGGTCGTAAATGGTTTTCAATACTTTTACTACATTCTCGCCTAGGTTGATTTCGTCTTTAAATTCTTCCATCTTTGTTGTTTTTATAATTTACAATTGTGTTTAAGGTTTTTTTCAGCCACAAATTTCACGAAATACACCAATTAAATACTTTATTATTGACACAAATTTTCATTGCAAAGCAATAATTCGTGAAATGTTTACAAACTAAATTCGTGAACTTAGTGTAATTCGTGGCAAAAAAAACAGCTTTAATTTTTTGCACTAAATGCCAGTGCATACATTTTTATTTGTTTTACCATCGAGACCAAACCATTGGCACGAGTGGGCGACAGATGTTCTTTCAAACCGATTTCGTCAATAAAATTAGTATCGGCTTCCAATATAGCAGCGGCATTTTGATTAGAGAAAGCTCTAATTAATATAGCAATTATTCCTTTGGTCAAAATTGCATCGCTGTCGGCAGTGAACACAATTTTATCATCTTCTTGTTCGGCATGTACCCAAACTTTCGACTGACATCCTGTAATGATATTGTCTTCGGTTTTGAATTTAGCATCAATGATGGGCAATGATTTTCCGAGTTCGATGATGTATTCGTATCGCTCCATCCAGTCATCAAAAAGCGCAAATTCGCTTACGATTTCATTTTGTATTTCTTTAATTTCCATTATTTGTTTCGGCTAATGAGATGATTTTAGAAACTAGTTTTTCAATCTCCACGGGTGGCGTGCCGTGATCAAAACTAGCAGATTGGTATTCTTTCCCTTTATAATTTATTTTTAAACTCGCAATCGGTGCTCCGTCAAAAAAACGATCTTGGGTTGGGTCTTTATATTCGGGCAGCTTCTTTAAATTAACTTTTTTCAAACAGCCAACAAGATAGTTCCAATCTTTAGTATTGATGTTTTTTATTTCGGGTGCTAGAATGGAATTTCGTTCTTTTGAGATTGAAATTGTTCTTTTTTCGATAATGATTTTAGAATAATAACCCCTTGAACTGGC
>CAIXNQ010000074.1 GCA_903920835.1 uncultured Bacteroidota bacterium
AAGAAATAAAAACAAATAAAAAAGGAAAGGAAATTCGTTTCACGAATTTTCCTAGCAAGAAATTTAGTTCTATTTCTCACGTTCGTCCTCATGCAAAAGATGCTTCTGATACTTTTGTTTTGCCAAAAAAAGACAAATTAACAAAGCAAAACGAATATACTAAACATTGCTTTTGGCTTAATAATACTTATATAAGAGATGAAATTTATCTGAAATAAAAGTACTTCACAAAACAACAAAGTTTTTAATAATACAAGATGAATAATAATTTGTAATAGAAAGTCTTCTAATTTAATTTTCATATTAGGTTTTTTGGTTTATCAAGATATTTCAACAATTCAGTACCTATTATTTCAGAATGTTTTATTAAAACCACATCTTTGCAATGTTTTATAAAATGTCAAAAATGAAAATATTTTACACTTTAGTTTTAATAAGTTTTTCGCTTTGTTCGCTTGCACAAAACACGGTTTCAGGAAAAATTTTAAATCAAAAAGGAAAACCAGTTGTAGGTGTAAACATATATATTGATGGCACTTATGATGGTGCGTCTAGCGATGACAAAGGAATGTTTAGTTTCTCCACCAGCACGACTGGTGCTCAGAAATTAGTAGTTTCGGCATTGACTTATGAAACTTTGACAATGCCCATAACGGCAGAAACAGCGGTTAATTTAGTCCTCAAAATTAAAGAAAGCGTCAACACGCTCGATGCGGTGGTCATCACGGCGGGCAACCTCGAAGCGGGCGATAAATCGAGGGTTTCTGTGCTCAAACCACTCGATATTGTGACTACTGCGGGTTCTGCAGGCAATATTATTGCGGCTTTGCAAACACTGCCAGGAACGCAAAGTGTGGGCGAAGATGGCAGATTGTTCGTTAGAGGTGGCGAGGCAGACGAAACCCAAACCTTTGTTGACGGCATCAGGGTGGCACAACCCTATGGCGCATCGGCACAAAACTTGCCCACACGAGGCAGATTTTCTCCGTTTCTTTTCAGCGGTATTGCATTTTCAACAGGGGGTTATTCGGCGGAATATGGCGAAGCCTTGTCGAGTGTTTTGTTGTTAAATACGCAAGACGACCCCGACCAAAACAAGACCGATATTGCCTTTATGACCGTTGGTTTGGGATTGGGAAACACGCAAAAATGGAAAAAAAGTTCGCTAAGTGTCAATACTTCTTATATCAATTTAGCACCATATATCGCTTCGATTCCGCAAAATGTAGATTGGAACAAACCCTATCAATCGCTCTCGGGCGAAACCATTTATCGTTATCATTTGGAAAGAGGTATTTTTAAATTATATGCCGCTTTTGACGCTGCTCAGTTTGATTTGAATCAAGAAAACATCAATTATGCCGATAAAATTAGGGTTGACATTAAGAACAATAATTTCTATTTCAATACTTCCTATAAAGGAAACTTCGGTTCAAACTGGCAACTGACTTCTGGTTTAAGCTATGGTTATAGCCAAAACAAAGGCGGAATTGTTCAGAATGTATTCCAAAACCAAGAAAATGCGGCACATTTTAAATTGAAAATAAAGAAAAGTATTTCAGACCGAATCAAAATCTCTTTTGGAAGCGATTATTTCATCACCCGTTTTCAAGAAGATTTTACGCCGTTTTCTAACCCTAGTTTAACCGACGGCTACACCAATAAAATAGGCGCAGTTTATACCGAAGCTGATGTTTTTTTCTCTAAAAATGTAGCTGCAAAAGTTGGTTTTAGAGCTTCAAATAACGAGTTGTTGCATGAAAACAATGTTGCACCACGAGTTTCATTTGCCTATAAAGTGGCAAAAAACAGTCAGTTTTCGTTGGCGTATGGCGCATTTACACAAACACCTAATGCGAATTATGTCAAATATTCGCAGTTTCATTCTTTTGAAAGCGAGAAAGCAAGTCATTACATTTTGAACTATCAATATGTAAAAGACAGCAGAACATTTCGGGTTGAAACCTATTTTAAAGATTACTCAAACTTAGTGAAATATGACACCCAAGAGGTGCAATACAACTCTGTTTTTTCAAATAATGGATCGGGATATGCCAAAGGCGTTGATGTTTTTTGGCGTGACGGAAGCCTTGTTAAGAATTTAGAATACTGGATTTCGTATTCTTTTATTGACACCAAACGAGATTATAAAAATTATACAGCAAGCGTCACACCTAGTTTTGTAGCCAGCAATAATTTGTCAATAGTTACAAAATATTGGATTGAAGATTGGAAGTCGCAAGTTGGTTTTACGCATTCTTTCAGCACCGGACGACCCTATAACGACCCAAACGAAACGGTTTTTATGAACGGCAAAACAAAAAGCTACAACAGTTTGAGTTTTAATTGGGCCTATTTATTAACAACACAAAAGATTCTGTATTTCTCTGTTTCAAACTTGCTCGGAACACAAAATATCTTTGGATATGAATATGCAAACACGCCAGATAGCGCAGGATTTTATAAAAGAAGAGCCGTAATCCCAACAGCAGATCGGTTTTTCTTTGTAGGATTTTTCTGGTCAATTAGCGATGACAAGAAAAGCAATCAGTTGAAGAATTTGTAATTTGTTAGTCTTTAATAAGTCGTTTAGAAACCCGACTACTCGCAATTAACGAAGCCAGAAAACCCAATATCACTATCGTAAAAAACACGATAATTACATTTGAAAAATTAAATTGAACAGGATAAGCAAGTGTAGGCGTAATCATTATTAATTGAAATTGCTGTTGAATTTCGACTATAATAACTCCAGTTGCTATTCCAATCAAACCACCAAAAACAGTCAACAAAGCGCCTTGAAGCAAGAATATTTTC
>CAIXNQ010000075.1 GCA_903920835.1 uncultured Bacteroidota bacterium
CGAGTGGCACGTCTGCGCTGGCGAGCGGCTTCTGTAAAATCTCGCGCGACTTGCCGCTGTCCCGTTCCGCGCCGACGTTGCCATCGCAGGATAATGAAAAGCGATAATAAGCGACCGCGTTTGCGCGGATCAAAAATCCGTAGCTGTCTTTGTCGCGACACAGGTTGGGAGTAGCGGTGACCTCGGTGTAATAATTGTTGAGGACGGTGGTGTGCCGCAGGCTGAGCATGAAAACTCCGCTTTGCGCGGCAAGGTTGAGTCGGTTCTGGTTGATGCTAGCGCTGCCCTGATCGGACGCGGCAATATCCCATAAGGCGGCGTGGGAAAAATCGTCGCGAAGAATATTGTCGCCTACGTTGGGACGCATTTCAGGGGTGGGCACGTGGGTGGATAGAGTTTGGGGTGAAGGCGTCACCGATGGCGGAAACCAAATAATCGTGGGCGTGGCTGTGGCGGTTTGCGTCGGGATGATCGGCGTGGGCGTGGCGAGCATCAAATCGAGGTCTGCACAGGAACTTAGCAGTCCCGCGATCAAAATAAAAAATAGAAAACGTGAAAATAGCATACGCATTTTGTGACAAGAAAATTTTACTGTTAACTGAATTAGTGTTGTATTTTCCTATAGGCCAAAAACACACTTTTATGGATAGTCGCCCCATTTCTTGTCGATATATGTTTTCATTGGTTGGGAATTTTGTATTATTACCTCT
Organism: uncultured Bacteroidota bacterium; assembly: GCA_903920835.1. GTDB lineage: Bacteria > Bacteroidota > Bacteroidia > Flavobacteriales > Flavobacteriaceae > Flavobacterium. Next base: position 711 of record CAIXNQ010000075.1, read on the forward strand.
TCTTTTTTTTCTACAATAGGAGTTATTTCTTTTATTTCGGGCATTGGCGGCTTGGGGGGAGCATCCCTATATAAGCGAATAAGCTCAAAAAAAGCTAGTGCTAAAAAAGCTTGTCCAAATAATTCGCAAGATGGTCCCATGATTTTTTTCTTAGTAATTTAAAAAAGGCAACGCCCATACAGATTAATCACTTCCGGCATGGGACGCATATTCGCTTACGCTCGCGTTATCTCATTTCTTCACTAATTGGAATCGAACCAATATTACCGGCTACAACGCCGGTGTCCTAACCATTAGACGATAGTAAAGACGAAAGATTACGTTGCCTTATCGCGATTTCACTTAAAAAAAGTTAATTGTTCTTTCTTTCTGAAAATTAAGTAAAGGGAAGAAATTAAATAATCCCCTCTTGTTAGTTAATCATACCATACGTTTGGGCGTTGTCAAGGCAAAAATACGTTACTTATGGCGTTATAACAAATATCGCCTAATTGTCTTTGTTGTTGTCGAAAACGAAAATCTTTATGGGGAATATTATTAAAATAATTACAGGTTAGAATTAGTTCATGCAACGTTTTTGCCGAAATACAAACAACTTCATTATTTTCAGCGGACAACTGCAAATTTAACACGGGTCAACCCCTTCCTTGTTATAGCAATAGGAATAATATTTGGAATTAATCCAATAAAAATTCCATCGCCTACCAAATCTTGGTATTTAATTAGCAGCTTAATTTTTTTAGTATAAATGAAAAACTTCAAATCGGGGCGAGCAATAGCCGCAATTAGCCACGCACGAAAACGAAACCTTTTCTTAATTAAAACGCGAGTATAATTTTCCTTTGTTTTAATTCTTTCTATTATTGTTTGTGCTGCCCTATCTACTTTAAACATAATGGGCCTCACTTTCTATATGTAAGGATACCATCATTTAGGGCACAAGTCAAATTATTTTTCCGTTATTCCCATTATACCAATACCGATAGCAATTCCAATAAAAAGACCAACAGTTAATTCAAACATAATTAATTTTCCAATTTCAAATTGAGGACACCATCATAAAGTTTAAAACGTGCTTCATTTTCCCAAAAATCTTTATTGCCATGTTCTAGGCCGACGAAATTGGCAATAGTAGATTCTGTGATAACCGTTAATTTTTTTGCTCCCATTCCATTATTAATAAAATAACGTTTTGGTCGAAATTTATCGTTAATACAAGTAAAAATCTTTTGGGTGTTCAAATTTAAAACATCTTCAATAGAAAACGTTTTATCTTCTTTTACTTCAGGAACGGTTGTTAGCTTAATCTTCATTGTCATATCCTCCGATGGTTGCCATTTCGTAAACTGCCCCAACGGTCAAGGTATCGCCAAACAAGCGACACAATTCCGTTTTCGTGAATTTGGTAATTGCCTCAAGACGAGTTTTCCCCTCAATATGGGCAATCATAAAAAACAAAATAGATTGTAAACCTATACTTTCTTGATAAGACGACATAATAATACTTTCTTTTGCAAGAAAAGTTATTGTTTTGCTTGTTCGTAATCGTCCAACGCTTCTTGTCGAGTTAAATACATTGCAGAGCCAGAACCGGCAATTTCCCCTTTTTTTAATTTTGAAAATATTTTTGAGGGCAAATCCCCTATTTTTGGAAGAAATTTACCA
>CAIXNQ010000076.1 GCA_903920835.1 uncultured Bacteroidota bacterium
ATATTTGTTGGGATGGATTTTTGAAGAATCCCGATGGCGTTAAACATACTTCCGTCTGGATTAATCACAATCATTAATCCGGTTTCATAGCCCACTAATGTTTTATTGAAAGTTGAACTGTAATAGATACAAGAAATTGTTTGTCCCGAAAGCCCGTTGATGGTGTTGATTGTGGTTAAATCGTTCGTTTGGAATTTCTTTGTAAAAAGCGCATTGGTAGCAGCGGCAGTTATTTTCGTTGTAGATTCGGAAATATCTTTTATTTCATTGTAAGAAAAATAGCCTCCCCAAGAAAGATTGCTTTGAGAATAACTGAAACTGCAAACAAAGAGAACAAAAAAGAAAGAAATAAATTTTTTCATTGACGAATAAATGATGAGCAAATATACAATAAACGAATATTTAATTTTTAATATAAAGCGTTTCTAATATTTTCTTTATCAAAATTTATCTTTTACATAAAACTCGTTTAGCTAATAAATCTAAAAATAAAGCTCGAAAACAAATGTTTTTGAGCTTTAAATAAATTTATACTGAACCAAAAATAAATTTATAATTCAATCTTAAAAAGTCGATTACTATTAATAATAAGTATATCTTCTAACTTTTGAAATATATTTTGCTAGTCGAATAACTTGATGGCTGTAGCCGTATTCGTTGTCGTACCATACATAGAGCACGATATTTTTGCCGTCAGCAGAGACAATCGTGGCGTTACTATCAAATATTGAAGGCGCATTAGTTCCGATAATGTCAGAAGAGACCAACTCAGTATTTAATGAATATTTAATCTGTTCTACCAAATCGCCTTCAAGCGCATATTTCTTCATAATAGCGTTAACTTCATGAATCGAAGTTTGGCTACTTACTTCTAAATTTAAAACCACCAACGAACCATTAGGCACTGGAACTCTAATAGCATTTGAAGTTAATTTGCCTGCCAAACTCGGCAAAGCTTTAGCCACTGCACTGCCTGCACCAGTCTCCGTAATGACCATGTTTAAAGCCGCTGCACGACCACGACGATGCTTATTGTGCATATTGTCCACTAAATTTTGGTCGTTCGTATAGGCGTGAATCGTTTCAAGATGACCTTTAACAACTCCAAGCGTGTCTTCGACAGCTTTTAGAATTGGCGTAATAGCATTTGTGGTGCATGAAGCTGCTGAGAAAATTGAGATTTCATCTGGATTAAAATCGGTGTGATTAACACCGTGAACAATATTAGGAACGCCTTTGCCAGGAGCGGTAAGCAATACTTTATCAGCACCATTAGATTTTAAATGTCTTGCTAAGGCAACTTCAGTAGTGAAAGCACCAGTGTTGTCAATTATTAAAGCATTTGAAATACCGTAGCTTGTATAGTCAATTTCCTCTGGGCTATTGGCAGTGAAGACATGTACTGTCGTTCCGTTAATCATTAACGCACTATTAGCTATATCCGCAGAAACAGAACCCTGAAAATCGCCATGAATAGAATCATAACGAAGTAAAGAAGCTCTTTTTTCGAGTGAATTAGCATCATTTTTGTCTCTGGTCACAATCGCACGGAGACGCAATTGGTCACCTAGACCCATTTTTGACATTAACTCTCTCGCAAGCAAACGACCTATTCGACCAAATCCATATAAAACAACATCTTTGGGATGAATTTCGGCAAAATTTTTAGCATTACATAGCTTATTAATAACAAACGATTTTGCGTCATTATGTTTGTTTTCTTCTAAATGAAATTCATAAGTCAACTTTCCTATATCAAGTTTAGAAGGCGGCATATCAAGAGATAAAATGGCTCTTGCTAAATCTACAGAGTCAAAAATAGAAATGGGTTTGCCTACAAATTCTCCTGCATATTCATGAAGATTCATAATGTCACTAACGTTTTTGTCAATTAGATTATTTCTAAAAAAGACCATTTCTATGGACTTATCATACCAAAGATCACTTACGATTTTGATAAATTCAACTCCTGCCTTTCTTCTATCTGCCTGAAAAGCTAATTCTTTTTCATATTGGGTAATTGTTGTCATAAAAATGAAATAATTTATATTAATCAATTAAGGCACAAAAATAGAATTTTCTTTTATCAACGAAAACGATTTCGTAAAATAAATTAATATATAAACAATGTTTAAATAGTGAATATATAATTTTTAATAAAAACAAAAACCCCTTCGATTGATGTATCGAAGGGGTCTTTAAAATTATTAAATTAATAAAAGCTTTATTTGAGGCTTTCTTCTATTAAACTTAATTCACTACTTTCTTGCTCACTTTAGCATTGGTATCTGAAGTAATTTGAACAACTAATACTTGATTTGCCATGGCTGAAGTATCGATAGAAGTTTGTGAAGCGTTTACTTTCTTTTTCTCGATTAACAAACGACCTCTGATGTCGAATATCTTCACATTATCCATTGTTACAGTACCTGAGTTGATATAAACCGAACCATTGTTTTTGTAAACCA
>CAIXNQ010000077.1 GCA_903920835.1 uncultured Bacteroidota bacterium
GCACTAATTTTTTTAATTAAACTTTAATTTCATGAAAAATATTTTTTCTTTTTTTGTTGTATTGATTTGTTTTTGTTCTTTTTATGGTCAAACAAAATCTACAGGTATTGTGCCTCTTGGAGATGGCTCAATGACTGTAAAAATTGACTTATTTTCTGATTTAAATCAAGTAAAAATAACTCTAACAGGTCCAGAGTTAAGATGGTTTTCTATAGGTTTTGATTGCAACATGATGTTAGGCGAACACGATTGTTTGATTTATACGGATACCTTTCACGACGGAAATATGTCGGGAGGACACGTAGCACCAACAATCGACCTTATAGAAAACTGGACACTGCAGTCAAACAACGTTGTTGCAGGAATTAGAACTATTGAAGCAACAAGAAATTATGATTCAACAGATCCTTTAGATTATAGCTTTTATAGTTCTTTAACTTCATTAGATATAATATGGGCTTTTGCAAGTGCAGATACTACAGTTCTTATTTATCATGGTGATAATTTTGGAATAACAACCTTAAATTTTACTGATTTAAATTCAATTTCTTTCGATAATTCAAATTTATTCACTCTTGTAAAAAGTGAAAGTTCTGGTAAAATTGAAATAAATAACAATACAGGAAATTCAATAAATGAAATTGATTTATATGATTTTAGTGGCAAATTAATTTATAAATCTAAAATACAATTGACTGAGAAAATCATCGAATTTTCGCCAAGTAATGTTCAGCGTGGGGTTTATTTTGTTGAAATTATTTTCAATAACAATTCAAAGTTGTATAAAAAAATAATATTGTAAAATTATTGTATATTAAACGGTAAAAGTTAAAAATTACTCCATAAATTATTTTAGCTAATAATAATATTTCTCAAATTAAATTTATATTTTACTCTTTTTTTTATTAATTCAAAACATAATATTGTTGCTTAAAATTTTCAATTTCATTAAATTTAGCTATGGTTTTATTTTTAGAAAAACAATTTTATTACGCATAACCGATTTTTTTTAATTTTTAAATATGAAACTTTATTAATTATATCTTATCCTTTATTTTTTTTGTTGCATTTCATATTGAATATAACTATGACTTAACAAAATTCATTTTTTTTTAATTCTCAAAATTACATTAATTTAAAAATGAATATAAAGATTATTATTTTCTTTTTTTATTGTTGTAATATTAATTCTGTTTCAACAGTAAGGCTATTTTGATACGAAATAAATTACTACAAATCGGAAAGTCGAATAGCATACATTTCTTACCATTCTTATCAAATAATTTATTATGGATTATTGTCACTTTTTAATTATATAAAAGCATTTATTTGAGTAATTAAAAACACTAATTCTTCAAGTAAAATAAGAAAATTCTAGTTCATAAATCGGAAATAAAATCATTTAAAATGAAATTATCAATAACTATAATAAATGGGGATAAATAAACTGAAAACCATTCTATTGATAATTTATTTTACTCTTCTTTTGAAATCTTTCTTTGTTTTTAGTCCATAATAAATTATTTACAAAATAATGATGCATATTAATAGTCATTTATTATTTAATTTATAAAATCATTAAACCCAAACAGATCCAGATAGTAAAACTTGTAGCGATTCGAATAAAAAAATTAGGCATTTAACATTCGCTCTTCAATTTCAAGTATTTTCAAACTATATTTGCCTGTCAAAATATTAGATTATTTAGAATCGTTTTATTTGAATAAAAACAAACATCCAGAGATGAAATTAGACAGAAAAGATATTATAAAAGCATTAGAAACCATCACTATTGCTGGCGAAGGAAAGAATATGGTTGAAAGTGGCGCAATTGGCAATGTGGTAACTTTTGGAGATGAAGTAATTGTAGATTTAGTGCTTTCGTCACCAGCAATGCACATTAAAAAACGTGCCGAAGACGATATTAAAAAAACCATCAATGATTTAGTTTCTCCAACAGCTGTGGTAAAAATCAATACCAAAGTTGTTGTGCCAGATAATAATGAAATTAAAGGCAAAACCATTCCAGGCATTAGCAATATTGTTGCTGTTGCCTCAGGGAAAGGTGGTGTTGGCAAATCTACAGTTACGGCAAATCTTGCTATTTCGTTAGCTAAAATGGGCTTTTCTGTTGGGATTTTAGACGCTGATATTTATGGCCCTTCAATGCCAATCATGTTTGATGTTGAAAACGAAAAACCCTTATCGGTTGATGTAGATGGCAAGTCAAAAATGAAACCGATTGAGAGCTATAACATCAAGATTTTATCGATTGGATTTTTCACATCGCCCAGTCAAGCCGTTATTTGGCGAGGACCAATGGCTTCTAAAGCTTTGAACCAAATGATTTTTGATGCCGATTGGGGACAAATGGATTTTTTACTCATTGATTTACCACCCGGCACCGGCGACATTCATTTGTCAATAATGCAATCACTTCCAATCACTGGAGCAGTTGTGGTTAGCACACCCCAAACAGTTGCACTTGCCGATGCACGTAAAGGAGTTTCAATGTTTTTATCAGACAGTATCAAAGTTCCAGTACTCGGAATTATTGAAAACATGGCCTATTTTACTCCAGCAGAACTTCCAGAAAACAAATACTACATTTTTGGCAAAGAAGGAGCGAAAAACCTCGCCGAAGATTTGAAAGTTCCGTTTTTAGGAGAAGTTCCGTTAGTTCAAAGCATTCGAGAAGCAGGAGATTGCGGACGACCAGCAGCATTACAAACCGATTCTCCGCTCCAAGCTATCTTTGAAGAAATAACCCGAAATGTGGTTCAAGAAGTAGTGAATCGAAACGAAACTTTACCTGCTACCGAAATAATTAAAATTGCTACAATGGCAGGTTGCTCAGCCGTTAAAAAATAAAAAAAAACAGAACATGACAACAGCAGAATTAACTGTAACAATTCAAAAAGCACTCGACGAAATCAGACCTTTTTTGAACTCAGACGGTGGCGATATTAGCTTGGTTTCTATAGACGATGACAAACACGTAAAGGTTCGGCTAGAAGGCGCATGTCTGTCTTGCAGCGTCAACCAAATGACTTTAAAAGCAGGCGTTGAAACCACGATTAAAAAATATGCACCACAAATAGAAACTGTTGAAAATATTGCTTAATAAAAGCAATGTTTTTTACTTTGTTACATTGCGATTTTCAAACCAAACAAAATGATTGAAACAGACATACTCATTATTGGCGCAGGACCTACGGGTCTTTTTGCCGTTTTTGAAGCAGGATTATTAAAGTTAAAATGCCATATTATTGACGCTTTGCCTCAGCCCGGCGGACAATTGGCAGAGTTATATCCTAAAAAACCTATTTTTGATATTCCGGGTTATCCAACGGTTTTAGCAGGAGATTTGGTTACTAATTTAATGGAACAAATCAAACAATTCCAGCCAGGATTTACCTTATCTGAAACTGCCGAAACTATAGAAAAATTAGAAGATGGAGCTTTTATAGTAACCACCAACAAAGGGACAAAACACCACGCCAAAGCAGTAGCAATTGCTGGTGGTCTCGGAACTTTTGAACCCAGAAAACCACCAATTGACAACATTTCTTTTTATGAAGAAAAAGGTGTAGAATATTTTGTAAAAGACCCCGAATTATTCCGTGACAAAAGAATTGTAATTGCTGGCGGAGGCGACTCTGCTCTGGATTGGAGTATTTTTCTTGCCGATGTTGCTTCAGAAGTTACTTTAATTCACAGACGAAATGAGTTTAGAGGTGCTTTAGACTCGGTCGAGAAAGTTCAAGAATTAAAAAAAACGGGGAAAATTAAATTAATCACACCTGCAGAAGTCGTAGCAATTAATGGTCAAAACCACGTTGAGAGTTTGGTGCTAGAAAACGAAGGAGTGCAACAAACAATGGCAACAGATTATTTCATTCCATTGTTTGGACTTACGCCAAAACTTGGAGCTATTGCCAACTGGGGACTTGAAATTGAAAAAAACGCCATCAAAGTCAACAACGCTTTAGACTATCAAACCAATATTGATGGGATTTATGCCATTGGCGACGTCAACATTTATCCCGGAAAATTAAAATTGATTTTATGCGGTTTTCACGAAGCAACATTAATGTGTCAGAGCGTTTATCAACGCATAAATCCGGGGAAGAAGTATGTTTTGAAATACACGACTGTTTCTGGCGTTGATGGTTTTGACGGCACCAGAAAAGAAGCTGAAAAAGCGGTTGTTAAATCGATAGAATAAATTTTATATTTGTTTTAAAAAAACTGGTTATGGAAAATTACAGAATGGACAGAACGATAGTTTCTAAATCTTCATTTGAAGTTGCAGACGATCATGTAACATTCTACAAAGACAAAACACCTTTAGAACGATTGAATTATGCTTGCAGTTTAATAAATTCCATTTTTAATTCAAATCCTGAAATGAAAGTAGATCGAACTAATACATCCGCCAGAAAACATGCCAAATCTATTTAATGTTGACTTTTTAGATTTCTTAGAACTTTTAAATAAGCATGAAGTTGACTTTTTATTAGTTGGTGGTTATGCTGTTATTATACATGGTTATAATCGAAGTACGGGGGATTTAGACTTATGGATTAACAAAACACCTTTAAATTATTTCAATCTAAAAAAAGTATATTCTGATTTTGGAGCTCCAATTTTTCCTCAAGAAGATTTTGAAAGCGGTAGTTATGATGTATGGAGTATAGGAGCTGAACCTCTAAAAATCGAAATTATTACAAATGTAGATGGTTTAATTTTTGAAGAAAGTAAAAGCCGTTGTAAATGGTTTCAAATAGAAAAACTAAAAGTTCCCTATATAGATTTTGATGATTTAATTAAAAACAAATTTGCTTCTGGCAGATATAAAGATTTGGCAGATATTGAACAACTAAATAAATTAAAAAAACAGTAAATGCCTCAAGATATTACCATAAAAATAACTGACCGAGAAGGAACAATTCATGAGGTTCAAGCGCCGACAGACATGAATTTAAACATCATGGAATTAATTCGTATGTATGAATTAGCTCCAGAAGGAACAGTTGGCGTTTGTGGCGGCATGGCGATGTGTGCTTCTTGTCAATGCTATGTTTTAAATTCGGTTTTAAAAACCGAACGGAATGATGACGAAGAGGCAATGCTCTCTGAAGCTTTTCATGTGCAGCCCAATAGCCGTTTGGGTTGCCAAATCCCGATTACAGAAGACATAGAAGGGTTGGAGTTGAAGATTGCGCCAGAGCAATAGAGAACTTTGAATGATTATATATAAGAATCCTAAGTATAAATCAAATCCAAGATTCGGCGCAAAAATTTATAATTCATAATTTTATCAATTCACGAAAAAATCAACAAAGCTATTAAGATGTTTTTTCAGATTGATGTAATGAATAAAAAAAATAATCTTGTAAATTAATATTAAAATCAAATCGGTTTTATTTACAGAAAATAATGAAACTAACAGAAATCTACAAATCCAAAAACTTCGATTTTTTTTCTGCATTAACAGAAACAGATTTAGAATTACCATTTGTTAAAGAAGGTATTTCTGCTGGTTTTCCATCTCCAGCCGATGATTTTTTAGACACGGGAATTGACCTGAATAAAGAACTAATTAAGAATCCGAGCGCTACTTTCTATGGAAGAGTGAAAGGAAACTCTATGCAAGATCTCGGAATCCATAACGGCGATTTGTTGGTGATTGACAAAAGTTTAAATCCACAAAACGGCAAGATTGCTATTTGTTTTATTGACGGAGAATTTACGATTAAAAGAATAATGATTGAGCAAGACTGCATTTGGCTAATGCCAGCAAATAAAGACTATCAGCCCATAAAAGTGACCGCAGAAAATGATTTTCTTGTTTGGGGAATCGTGACCAATGTTATTAAATATTTTTAAACCAACAAATGTTTGCCTTAATTGATTGTAATAATTTTTACGCATCGTGCGAGCGCGTTTTTCGTCCAGATTTGAACGAAAAACCCATTGTTGTATTGTCAAATAACGATGGTTGCGTTATTGCTCGAAGCAACGAGGCAAAAAAAGTTGGTGTTCCGATGGGCGCAGCGGCTTTTAAATTTCAAGAACTTTTTAAACAAAAAAACGTTCATGTCTTTTCAGCCAATTTTGCTTTATACGGTGATATGAGCATGAGGGTTATGAACATACTTTCGGGTTATTGCCCAAAAATAGAAATTTACAGCATCGACGAAGCTTTTTTAGATTTCTCTGGATTTGAAAAATTTGACCTTCAAAAATATGGAGAAGAGATTGTAAAAAAGATACAAAAATCAACTGGGATTCCTGTAAGTATTGGTTTTGCGGAGACAAAGGCATTATCAAAAGTAGCCAATAGAATTGCCAAAAAATATCCAAAAGAAACTAAAAGCGTTTATATTATTGACAACGATGAGAAGCGAATTAAAGCATTAAAATGGTTGAAAGTAGAAGATATTTGGGGCATCGGAAGACAACACAGCAAAAAATTAAATAGCATCAATATCAAAACAGCGTTGGAGTTCTCCAGGCTAAACGATGAGTTTGTAAAAAAACAATTCAGCATTGTAGAGCTTCGAATCAAAAAAGATTTAGAAGGACAGCCAACCTTAAAATTAGAAAAAAAGAAGCCCAAAAAGAACATTGCTACTACCCGTTCTTTTGAAAAAATGTACACAACCATCGAAGAGTTGAAAGAAAGGATAGCAACTTTTGCGGTTTTTTGTGGCGAAAAATTGAGAGCTCAAAAATCTTGTTGCAACTCACTAATGGTTTTTGTTCAAACAAATTATTTCAGAAAAGACCTACCGCAATACAGCAGAAGCATTGTGGTTCAACTTCCGTATTCGACCAATTCAAGCATAGAGATTGCCCAATTTGCTTTAGAAGGCTTAGAAAAAATCTTCAAAGATGGCTATCATTATAAAAAAGCTGGCGTTGTAATCATGGATTTTTGTCCTGAAGACGGTTTGCAACAAACTTTGTTTGAACATTCAAACCCAAAGCATAAAAATTTAATGCAAGTAATTGACAAGTTAAACAACACTTTGGGACAACAAAAAGTAAAGTTGGCAATTCAAGATAAAGACCGCGTTTGGAAAATGAAACAAGAACGACTTTCCCCAAGATATACAACAAACCTCAGCGAAATTATCACTATTAATGCAGATCAATAAAAGTAAAAACAAATGAAGATTGGATTGGTTTTGCCTGCACTTCCTGCATATTCAGAAACGTTTTTCTGCAATCTAATTAATGGTTTGAAATCAAACGGTCACACGGTGGTTTTGTTTGTCAATCCAAATGAATCTAAAAATCAAAGTGAATTAAAGGTAAACTATTTTCCTTCTAATTCAGCCAACATTATTTTGGTTACTTTGAGTTCTGTTTTTGTGTTTTTTCAAACTTGGCTATTGGCTTTTAAAGCAACGAAGCGATTATATTTTTTAGATTCAAAAGACAAATTATCTTTCAAACAAAAAACAAAAAACATTATCAACAGTAGCCCTTTACTTCTCGAAAATCTCGATTGGATTCACTTTGGATACGGCACTATGGCGATAGGTCGAGAGAATGTTGCTGCGGCAATTGGTGCAAAAATGGCGGTCAGTTTTCGGGGTTTTGATCATTATGTTTATCCGATAAAAAAACCAAATTGTTATAGTTTGTTGTTTACTAAAAATGTAAAATATCACTTGGTTTCGCAATCAATGATTCGTGATTTATTACAAAAAAACATCTCAAATGAGTCTTGTTCGGTTATTTCGCCCGCTATTGATTTGGCTCTTTTTTCGGCTGAAAACAAAGCTACTTCAAACACAATTACGATTATAACAGTAGCTCGATTGCATTGGATTAAAGGATTAAATTATGTAATAGAAGCACTTTATTTATTAAAACAAAAGCAAGTTGCGTTTCATTATTACATCATTGGGGAGGGAGCCGAAAGAGAACAATTGATTTACACTATCAATAATTTAGGGTTAAATAACGAAATCACTTTATTAGGAAAGCTGCCAGCAACAGAAGTGAAAAACAAACTCGAAATTGCGGATTTATATATTCAATACAGCAATCAAGAAGGTTTTTGTAATGCCGTTCTAGAAGCACAAGCCATGGGAAAAATATGTATTGTTAGCGATGCAGAAGGATTGACCGAAAATATTCTTGACAATCAAACGGGTTTTGTTGTTGAAAAAAGAAATCCAGAAGCATTGGCAAAAAAAATTACCGAAGTTTTAATGTTTTCTGAATCAGAAAAAGCTGTAATTTCGACAAATGCTAAACAACGCATTTGGAATGAATTTACACTAGAACAACAACAGCAAAAATGGAATTATTTTTATGCTATAGAATGAAAAAAATCATTCAATAATACTTTAAAATGATCTTTAATTTTCTAAAATACATAAAACCCATTTGGTATTTCAACCTGAAACCCAAAGTCGATTACTGTTATTTCCCAACCTATCAACAACTAGAGCAAGCGGAGATTGACTATAGTATAGATAAAAACTACATAAGCCTCGAAGCACAACAAAGAGACGTTGCTTGGACTGCATTTCAGCAAGGTTTTATTAGTGCTGATGTCAGTTTAGACAATTCATTTTGGGTCAAAAAACCAATTCCTATCGCCGATGAATATGTCTTTTTGAGAAAAAATTTCAACGCTGCCTCAGTGGTATTTGTGTATTTGCTTCGATTGATAACTTTTAATAATCCAATACACGAAACGGCTGCATTTTTTAAATCAAAAAGTGTAAAACGAGTCTATTATGCAGAATATAAAAAACAAACCACAGACTATAATTTGTTTCAAAGTGACTTGCTTAAATCAAATCCTTTAGTAACTGTAATTATCCCAACGCTCAACAGATATGAGTATCTGAAAGATGTTTTGAAAGATCTGGAAAACCAAACTTATACTAATTTTGAAGTAATAGTTGTTGATCAAACCGATGCTTTTCAGGCAGATTTTTACAAAGGATGGAAATTGCAATTGCGTTTTTGGCAACAAACAGAAAAAGCACTTTGGCGTGCTCGAAACGAAGCCATTCAAGCAGCAAAAGGGCATTATATTTTGTTATACGACGACGATTCACGAGTAGAAAAAAACTGGATTGAACAACATTTAAAAACGTTGGACTATTTTAAAGCCGATATTTCATCAGGAGTTTCTATTAGTGTTGTTGGCGACAATGTTCCGCAACATTATGCTTATTTTCGATGGAGCGATCAGATAGACACTGGCAATGTTTTGCTTTCCCGAAAAGTGTTTGAAACTATCGGATTGTTTGACACCAAATTTGAAAAGCAGCGGATGGGTGATGGCGAATATGGTTTGAGAGCATATCTTGCTGGTTGTAAAAATATTTCTAATCCGTTTGCAAAACGCATTCATTTGAAAGTTTCGCAAGGTGGATTACGTCAAATGGGGAGCTGGGACGGCTGGCGACCCAAAAAAATACTAGACCCACGACCGGTTCCGAGCGTGCTATATTTTGCTAGAAGCTATTTTAAAACAAATTATTGCCTTCTTTTCATAATTATTAGCCTTCCGCCTTCCTTAATTCCATACCGTTGGAAAAAAAATAAAACTCTTAAAATTGCCAGCTTTTGCTGTTTGCCATTACTTTTGCCTCTGATTCTTTTTCAAGTAATAAAATCATGGCGACGGTCTAGCAAAATGATGCAAAGTCCATCACAAATCAAGCCTTTACAAAAGCTTTAATGGCAAAAGTCTCTCGAAATTTTCTTTTAATTACCTCCGAATTTCCACCGTTGCCAGGAGGTATTGGTAATCATGCTTATAATTTAGCTAAGTCGTTGCATGAAAACCAAAAAACAGTTCGAGTGCTAACAAATGAACGCTCAAAAACAGAAGAAACAGCTTTTGATACTACTTTGCCATTTGAAGTGACTCGGATAAAACGCTATCGTTTTTCTATGTTTACTTATTTGACTCGCATTTATCAAGCATTTTGTTATGTGCAGAAAAATAAAAATTTATTACTGTTAGTTTCGGGCAAATTTTCGCTCTGGACAGGAGCTTTGCTGGCTGTTTTTTATCCAAAAATAAAACTGATTGCTGTTGTTCATGGCACAGAGATTAAAGCGGGTAATCAAATCAGTCAAAAGATGACCCATTGGAGTTTGTATAAATGTGACAAACTGATTGCTGTTTCAAATTACACAAAAAAAATGCTGTTGCAGCACCAACCTTTGCTTAAAATCACAGTAATTAATAATGGTTTTGCCGCACCTGTTATAGATGAGAAACCAATTATTGCTGCTCCAGAAAAAATTAATCTCGTTACCGTTGGAAATCTTACGGCTCGAAAAGGACAACACAACGTTATTAATGCTTTGCCGATGTTGATACACAAATTTCCTACAATTCATTATCATTGCATTGGACTTTTGACCGAAAAAGAGCAACTGCAAGCTTTGGCAATAAGCAAAAATGTTTCAAATTATGTAACATTTCATGGAGCATTGTCAGAAACAGATAAAAATAAACTGATGCAACAAGCTACTATTTTTATGATGCTTAGTGCGCATTTGCCCAACGGGGATTTTGAAGGTTTCGGAATAGCAATTCTTGAAGCAAACGCATTGGGAATTCCTGCTATTGGCGCAAAAAATAGTGGTTGTGTAGATGCAATTCAAGATAATTTTTCAGGCATATTAGTTGATGTTTCGAATCCAGAAGAAATAACAACCGGAGTAACTACTATCATTGACAATTATGAAGCATATAGCAAAAATGCGTTATCGTGGTCTAATAATTTCACTTGGGAGAAAGTAATCCTGCAATATCTAGCGCTTTTTGAACAATGAAACGAAGAAAATTAGTCATCATTTCGCACACCGAACATTATTATTCATCATCAAATAGGATAGTTGGATTAGGTGCAACAGTTGCTGAGGTCAATTACTTGTCCAATCATTGGGAGGAAATTGTGCATATTGCGCCGCTACATACTATTCCTGCTCCAGCCGATTCTTTGTTCTATAACAATGATTCTATCCGTTTTGTCCCACTTCCAGTAGTTGGCGGGGCAACATTTTTCAATAAAATTAGTATTCTAACAAAAGCATATACCATTAGCAAAATTGTTTTTAATAACTTAAACAATGCCAGCGAAGTTCAACTGCGATTGCCCACAGCAATGGGATTATTTCTTTTGCCTTTATCGTCTTTTTTTCTGCCAAAAAATGTTACGTTTTGGATAAAATATGCCGGCAACTGGAACCAACAAAATCCTCCGCTTTCCTATCGACTGCAACGATGGTGGCTCAAGAATGATTTTGCCAAAGCCAAAGTTACTATTAATGGTTTTTGGAAAAATCAACCCCAACATTGTCTCTCCTTTGAAAATCCTTGTTTAACAGAATCCGATTTGCAAAATGGAGCCCAAATTAGAGAACAAAAAACAATTGCTGCTCCGTTTACTTTTTGCTTTATTGGTCGATTAGAATCCGCAAAAGGGATAGATGTTGTAATTGCGGCATTGCAAAATTTACCAATAACTTCCATTAACCACGTGCATATTATTGGCGATGGTGTCAAGAAAACAACCTATCAAAAAGCACTTTCATTTTTGGGTAAAAAAGTTACATTTCATGGCTTTTTGTCAAAACAAAATGTGCATCAATGCCTATCAAATTCTGATTTTTTGTTATTACCATCACTATCCGAGGGTTTCCCAAAAGTAATTGCCGAAGCAGCTTGCTATGGCGTTATTCCAGTGGTGTCGAATGTGGGCGCAATTCCGCATTATGTAAATGCAACCAACGGATTTTTGTGGGATATTTCAGGCAGCATATCTTATACAGAAGTTTTGCAACATGCAATTAATTCTTCTCTTCTCAATTTAAAATCAAAAGCCGACAACCTTGGTTTGCTTGCAGCTCAGTTCACTTTTGAGGCTTATTATAACAAACTTGAAAAGGAGATTTTATTGTTGAAAAGGTCAAGTAATCAATTTTAGTTTGCTTTGATTATGTTGTAAATGGATTAATTTCATTTGGCGCACTAAACAAATAATTCTTGCTACTTATAATTATTAAGGCAAAAAAGATGATGTATAAAAAAAGTCTTTTATATATATGGTAAAAAAGATGATGTATAAAAAAAGTCTTTTATATATATGGCAAAAAAAGATTGGGTATAAAAAAAGTCTTTTATATCATTCCTAAAAATTGGAAAAAGCAATAATTGAAGTTGCTTTCAAAAATAGATCTTGTTTAGAATGCCCCAAACGAATAGAATATAGAAAAACTCTAAAGACTTTCAAGTCTAAGTTTTAATAGCATTAGCTTTTATTTATCAAATTTTAAAATGCTAGATAGATTATTGTTTTGCATTTGAAAAACATTTTAAAGGAATGTAATTTTTCATAAAAATTTAAAAAAACAAAACCTCTCCAGAAATTTGGAGAGGTTTTGTGAAAAATTGATTGTATAACTTAATTTAAAGTGCTATCCTTTCAACCAAGCATTTTTGAGTTTGGCTTTGGTTTCGTCTTTAAATTCAAAACCTGTGGCGTCGGCAAAACTTAGTTTTACTTTTCCGGTCAAGGTTTGTTCTTTGCCGTCTCTTTTAATCCCGATACTTATGGCGTCTCCGTCTTTCCAAGACTGGCTTGACATTACCATTTCATAGATATTGTCTAAATTATATTTGTTTCCGTTAACTGTTGTGATAATATCTTTTGGTTGCAGCCCGATGGTTTTCATAAAATCGTTCAACTCAATTTCTGATCTTACAAGAATTTCTTTGGTTTCTTGATTAACGGTAATGTAAGGAACTTGTCCTTTCAAGAAAACATTTTCCGGCTCTTTTACAGTAGATTTAGTAACCCCCATTTTTGAAAAATAAACCTCATAAGGAATTGATGTTGGTCCAGCCACATAAGTTTTTAAAAACTCACCCACTTCGGGATAGGTCAAAGCAGTGATTTTAGCAAAAAGATCGCTGTCATTAAATGCTTTATTCACTCCATATTCTAGAGATAACTTTTGCATTAAATCAAGAATGCCTCGTTTGCCTTCGCTTTTTTCTCTAATAATAATATCAACACACATCCCGATTAAAGCCCCTTTTTCATAAACGTTTGTATATTGATCTTTGTATGGATTTTCAAGTACATTAGCACTCATTGTTGTAAATGGCATTGCGTCATTATAACTAGCAGAATGTTCTATCTTTCCAGCCATTCTTTTGTAGAATTCATCTTCTGTAATCAACCCTTGATTGATTTGAAATAAATTTGCAAAATATTCTGTAACGCCTTCATACATCCATAAATGTTCTGACATTTTAGGTTTGTTGTAGTCAAAATCTTGAATTTCTTTAGCATGAATTGTTAGTGGTGTCACGATATGAAAAAACTCATGCGAAACCACGTCTTTTAATTGTTCAACCAATTGTTCTTTGCCCATCATTTCTGGCATTACAACTGTTGTAGCTGTTGGGTGTTCTAGTGCGCCAAATCCTTTTGCATCTTGTTTTTTAACATCAGACAAATAAAGTAAAACGCTGTATTTTTTGGTGGAATTAAATGACCCTAAAAATGTTTTTTGAGCAGTCATTATTCTTTTCATATCGGGCAAAATACTTTCGGCAGTAATCACCCCTGTTGGAGAATAAACCGCCAATAAAATTTCCATTCCGTTTACTGTGAATGTAACTTTGTTTTGTTTGGCATACATTATTGGGTTTTCTACCAATTCTGCATATCTAGAAGTTGAAAAAACATCTTTAGTTTCGCTAGCATCTGAATCTGTCATTGAAGTTGCGCCCCACATTTTTGCAGTGTGATCGATAGTTACTTGATAGGGCGTTGCTAATTTTCC
>CAIXNQ010000078.1 GCA_903920835.1 uncultured Bacteroidota bacterium
AGAAGCGTTCAGATTATCTCAGATATTTAAGAATTAGTAATCTTTAATTATCTGACTTCTAAAGTGCATTTAAATGAAATTATATTTCAAATAACTCTGAAAAGTTGAATTATTGATTGTAAATTATTGCCATTTTATTTATTTAAAGTAAATTCTATTAATGTTGATAGCAACACAATTATAAATTTTCTTTCAAAATCTTTGTTAAGCAGTATATTGGCTTCTGAAAAAATGTTTTTCCCTATAATTTTAAATTATTGATTTAATGTTATTGTTTTTTGTTTAGGAGATTTTGGTTTTTAAATATTGTTTAGTTTTACCAATCAAAGTTGCCAGATTCTCCTAGACATTTATAATAATCTTACCTAATCGTATATTGTAATTGTGTCTTTATGATATTTTTTTTTGATATCATAGCTTCGTTAAATTTTTCTTGAGTAATCTATATTTTAAATATTACTTTGAAATTTATTTCTTTAACATCTTCATTACATTTTTTTTGTTAATCTAGCTTTTTAGTTTATCAATTCTTCAGACAAATACATTAATCAAAACTTCATTATTAGATTTTTTCAAAAACAGATAAATTTTCAACTTAAAAACAAATCAGAAAGTCATTTCTCATAAAATCATAAAGGTAGTAAGTTTTATTCCTAGGGTTTTAAATTAAAAACCTAATCAAATAAAGATTAATATTTTCAATAAATTATAATTGGAATCAAACATTTTAGTTTTTCTTAGTGTTACTGCTTTTTTTGCAGGATTTATAGATGCCGTAGTGGGCGGTGGTGGCTTAATTCAAACTCCAATAGGTTTGATTTTAATGCCAAATCTTCCAGTGGCAACTGTCATTGGCACTTTAAAGATTCCATCAATAAGTGGGACTACTTTTGCATCAATTCAGTATTTGAAAAAAGTAGCAATCAATTGGAAATTTATCACAATAATGATGATTCTTGCTACAAGCTCCGCATTTATGGGCTCAATGCTGCTAACGGTTGTTAAAAATGATTTTATGAAACCCGTTTTGCTGGTCGTTTTGTCATTGTTGTTGGTTTATACTTTTAAAAACAAGAAATTTGGTCAGCAAAAAACACATCATAAAACAAAAAAGCAACAGTTGATTTTTGCAATAATTCTTAGTATTGTGATTGGTTTCTATGATGGTTTTATTGGTCCAGGAACTGGCAGTTTTTTAGTTCTTGGTTTTATTATGTTGTTGGGTTTTGATTTTCTTCACGCTTCTGCCAATGCCAAAATGGTTAATCTGGCGACTAATTTTGGGTCTATTGTTTTGTTTGTTTCTAAAGGAACTATCATTTGGTCGGTTGCAATTCCGATGGCAATCTGTAATGCTTTGGGCGGATTTATCGGTGCCAAAGTTGCTATAAAAGAAGGTAATAAATTCATCAGAATTTTCTTTATTATTATTGTTGTTGCAACTTTAATTCGTTTTGGATATGATGTTTTTCTAAAGAAATAGACTTTAGAATATTGGCGAATTTTATTTCATTAACTTTGCTAGATTAACATTAATATAATTTTTGATGTACACTCCCACCAAAATTGAGCGTTTCAACCAAAATGTATTGGCAAAATACAATATTTACAACAGTATTTTTCTAACACTTCCTTTCGACTCTGTGGGCAATACTGGGGTTTTGCTTCCATTTTTTACTGAAATTTGTGAAAATGGATTTATAAATAATCAAAATCCAACTGAGATTGTTTCTATTTTCTTTAAAAAATATATCGATTCGACCTCTGAACAAGAACAAATTGAACTTCTTTTTCGTTTTATTCAATATGTAGAGCGGCAAATTGTGTTGTTTGATGCTATTGAAGATGCGGCTTTTGCAGTGGTCAATAATTTAGAAGGTCTTGGTTCGCTTCGTGATTGTAAAGAAAAAGCAGAAACCGACGGAAAACTGGACGAACTTCAAAATTTTTTAAACAATTTTAATGTCAGAACAGTACTTACAGCCCACCCTACTCAGTTTTATCCGGGTTCCGTTCTTGGAATCATAACCGATTTAACAAATGCGATTAAAAATAATAATCTAACAGAGATTCAGCAACTGTTAGCACAATTGGGAAAAACACCATTCATCAAGCGAACAAAACCAACGCCGTATGACGAAGCTGTGAGCTTAATTTGGTATCTTGAAAACGTTTTTTATCAAACCTCTGGCGAGATGTTTGAGTTTATCCAAAACCATATTTTTGAACATAAAGAATGCAATAATCCAATAATCAACCTTGGTTTTTGGCCGGGTGGCGACCGAGATGGAAATCCGTTTGTTACTAATGAAATTACATTAAAAGTTGCCGACCGATTGCGAACTTCTATTTTGAAATGCTATTATGCCGACATTAGAAAACTTAAACGAAAGCTTACATTTTCTAAAGTCAGCGAACTTTTAACAATTATTGAAATAAAAATTTATCGTTCTGTTTTTTATTCTGAAGGTGAAGTCTATATCACGATTACGGAATTTAAGCAAGGTCTTAATGAAATTAAAGACTTGTTAATTAAAAACCATCAATCATTATACCTTGACGATTTAGAACAATTGATTGGAAAAGTAACTCTTTTTGGTTTTCATTTTGCAACTTTAGACATCAGACAAAACAGTAAAATTCATGATAATGTAATTAGAGAAATAGTTTCTTTTAACAGAAATCAACAAACTAAGTTTTTCCCTGATGATTATTTAGAAAAATTAGACCAAGAGAAATATGAGATTTTAGATTCATTAACTTTCCGATTAAATCCAACAGATTTTTCAAATGAAATTACGCAATCTACTTTAGAATCTATTTATGCCATGAAAACAATTCAAGAACGCAATGGCGAATTTGGCAGCAATAGATATATTATAAGTAATTCAGAAAGTGCTTTGAACGTGCTCGAAACTTTTGCTTTATTCAAATTATGCAACTGGTCTGAACCAACGGTTGATATTGTACCATTATTTGAAGTTATTGACGATTTGCAAATTGCAGATCAAATCATGGAAACACTATATCTCAACAAAAGTTATTCAAAACACCTTCAAAACAGAGGAAACAAACAAATTGTAATGCTAGGTTTTTCTGATGGAACAAAAGATGGCGGCTATTTAATGGCAAATTGGAGCATCTATAAAGCCAAAGAAGCAATCACGGCAATTTCAAGAAAATATGGAATTAAAGTAATATTCTTTGACGGACGTGGTGGACCACCAGCCAGAGGTGGCGGAAAAACCCATAAATTCTATGCTTCATTGGGACCAAATATCGAAAACAATGAAATTCAAGTTACAGTTCAAGGTCAAACCATAAGCTCAAACTTCGGAACTTTAGATTCTTGTAGATTTAATATAGAAAATTTAATTAGTGC
>CAIXNQ010000079.1 GCA_903920835.1 uncultured Bacteroidota bacterium
CCGCTTGCAACGATCTGAATGTTTGGGTTTTGCTCACGAAGCCGTTTGGCGATCCTCGCCGCTTCTTTTGGTACGTCTTCGTCCGCCGAACCCAATACAAGCATCGCATCGAACGGACCGGAGGCTTTCCAGGTGGTGGGGTGCATCAGTATTGCTGCATCGAGGCCTCCAATGTTTTCGTGCATTTGCACCATTGATTTCCACCAATATTCTCGGATGTTTTTCTTGAGTTCAACACCGTTTTGGGCATAGTCATAAACTGCACTTAACCCATCATAAATTTCGCTAGACGGAAATATATAGCCGTACTCTTTTGCGTGCGAAATTACATTCTTAAATAAATCTTCTTGTTTTGCCATAGTGGTGCAAAAATATAAAAACAGTTTGATTATAATAGAAGTTGCTAAAAAATAGGTGCAAAAGCCGTTGTTTTTTTACATCTTTCCGCAATAATGCGATTCTTGGGGTTTGATTGTTGACTTTTTATCAAGATTGTTTCAAAATAATGTCGTTGCTCATGGTTTATTACTACTTTTGTTCTTAGAATTTTTCTAAATAAAAAATGCTAGACATACAAAAAATACGTTCCGAGTTTCCGATTCTTTCACAGCAAATCAACGGCAAACCATTAGTCTATTTTGATAACGGTGCTACTTCTCAAAAACCCCAAGTGGTGATTGATGCCATTGCGCACTATTATCAAGAAATCAACGCCAATATTCACAGAGGTGTACACACTTTGAGTCAACGTGCTACTGATGCTTATGAAGTTTCGAGAAGTAAAATTCAAAAACACATCAACGCTAAGTTTGCTCACGAAGTAATTTTTACTTCGGGAACTACCCACGCCATTAATGCGGTTGCCAGTGGCTTTGCTTCCCTATTAACTGCCGACGACGAGGTTCTGGTTTCGGCACTTGAACACCACAGCAATATTGTGCCTTGGCAAATGCTTTGTGAACGAACCGGGGCGACACTCAAAGTCATTCCGATGAATGAAAATGGTGAATTGGTTTTGTCTGAATTAGATAATTTGCTTTCGTCAAAAACTAAAATCGTTACCGTAAATCATATTTCTAATGCTTTAGGAACGATTAACCCCATTAAATATTTAATCGAAAGAGCCCACCAAGTAGGTGCCGCAATATTGATTGACGGCGCACAAGCGGTGCCGCATTTAAAACCCGATGTTCAAGAACTGGACTGTGATTTCTATGTGTTTTCAGGACACAAGATTTGTGGACCAACTGGGGTCGGAATTCTTTATGGCAAAGAAGATTGGTTGCGAAAATTGCCACCCTATCAAGGCGGCGGCGAGATGATTGCCACCGTTTCGTTTGAGAAAACAACCTATGCCGACTTGCCGCATAAATTTGAAGCAGGAACGCCGAATATTGAAGGCGGAATTGTATTAGGAACTGCCATTGATTATTTAAACGAAATTGGTTTTGACAACATTGCAGCTTATGAACACGAGCTTTTGACGTATGCCACATCAAAATTAGAAGCGATTGACGGTTTAAAGATTTATGGAACAGCCAAAGAAAAAACCTCAGTAATTTCATTTAATATCGAAGGGATTCATCCGTATGATATCGGGACAATTATAGACAAACTCGGAATCGCAGTCCGCACGGGTCATCACTGCGCGCAACCTATTATGGATTTCTATCAAATTCCGGGAACCATTCGGGCGAGTTTTGCATTCTATAATACCAAAGAAGAAATTGATATTTTTGTGGCTGCACTTAACCGGGCAATAACCATGTTGCAATAGATCATGAAAATATTTTTAAACTATCTTTTATCGCTAGTTATTAGCAGTAGCTGTTTCAACAAGCCAAAACAAGATTGGAATAATGCCAAAATAGAATATGAAGCCAGTTCAAGGGGTTATTATTCTAAAATCATTATCGAAAAAAGAACAATTTCAATCTCAAAAGAACGAAATTCCATTCTAGCACCCGAAATAAAAAACATCAATACTAAAGATTGGAATTATCTAGTTGCTTGCTTGAAAAAAGTTAATTTAAAGAGGCTGCACGAATATAAAGACCCTACCCAAGATCGTTTTTTTGACGGAGCACCGATTGCGAGTTTAAAAATAAATTATAAAGAAAAAGAATACCAATCTGCTAGTTTTGATCACGGCACGCCACCCGTGGAGATTGAAAAACTAGTTTCTAAAATCATCTCATTAGCCGAAACAAATAATGGAAATTA
>CAIXNQ010000080.1 GCA_903920835.1 uncultured Bacteroidota bacterium
CTCCGTTGAACCCAACAGCCGCTCTGTTGAACCCAACAGCCGCTCTGTTGAACCCAACAGCCGCTCCGTTGAACCCAACAGCCGCTCCGTTGGGTGAGTGAAAAACACAAAAAAACCAGTTTTTATGCTGGTTTGAGCACAATTTTATATCACTAATAATTAAATTTTAATAAAAATGACAAATGATTTTATACCTAGAACAGAATCAGAACAAGTTATCTGGGCTAACAATTTTAAAACAAATTTAGTAACTCAAGGCGCAGCCGTAGGGTTGACCGCTGCACAAATTACCGCTTTAGGAATCTCATCGACCAACATTATTACGGCAGTAAATAATGTTGAGACCAAAAGAACAGGACTCAACGAGGCGGTAGCTCAAAAAGATGTTGTAAAAAAGAATGAGTTCAAATCCATTCGAGAAGCAGTTGCTAAAATAAAAACCAACGCTGGCTACACCACCGCCATTGGGCAAAGTTTAGGCATTATTGGCACCACCACTGGTTTTGATTCAGATAACTATAAAGCGGTGATAACTGCCAGCAATTATGCAGGATTTGTAAGAATTAAGTTTACCAAAAATGGTGTTGACGGAATCAATATCTATAACCGTCAGAAAGGTACTTCGGCTTGGAAATTTTTGGCACGTGACACCAAAAGTCCGTATGATGACCATATTGTTTTAGAAAACGAGGGAAAACCCGAACACTGGGAATACCGCGCCTTTGGCGTAATTGACGATGCCGAAATTGGGCAACCGAGCGATATCGTTGAAATCGTTTTTGGAGGGTAGGTTTTTTAAACCCTCGCAGGCTTATAACCCTGCGAGGGTTGATTTAACAGGGAAGCCGAAAACTGAATAGAGTAGGCAATATTAATAATAAAAAACCCTCGCAGGGTTTTTCCCGATAGCTATCGGGACTGCGAGGGTTGATTAAAAAAAATTAAAAACAGGGAAGCCGAAAACTGGAACAAAGAGTAGGTAAAATTTAAAAATAGAAATTATGATTAAAGAAGTATTAGAGGGATTATCAAGAATATTGGGACCAATAGCAACTATGACAAAAGAAAGACAAGAACTAAAAGATGGTGCTTTAAGAGTTATTTCGAACGCACTTAACGAAACCTATCTCTACTATAGAGATATAGAAAATGGGAGTAATAACAATTCAGATCGCGAAGCGATGTTGGCAAAATATTGGTCAGCTGCGGCAATATCTATAAGGCATTTTGATGAAGATTTGTCGAATACTTGTGACCATAAATCTGAATATTGGATAAACCCAAGAAGATATAATGATCGTGAAATTAACGATTCGAGAATTCAACTTGATAACGTTAGAGAGGCATATAGAAAATTATTAAAGAGATTTTAACTTCATTTTATACCCTTTCGCACAAAATGAACTTCGAAAGAAAAAATGAAGTCGCTGATTGGGAGAATAGTCTAAAGTTAAAAAAACAAACCCTGCGAGGGTTAATTTTAAAAAATAAAACTGGATGCCGAAAAAGAGTAGGCTACAAAAAAACAAAAACTTGAATAAAAATGAAAAATAAAATAACAATTCTAATGGGGTTAATAGCATTAACAATATCGTCATGTTCAACAACCTATTACCAACTCTACAAAACTACAGCATCTGAAAAGATAAATTTAAAAGACAATTCGCTAGTCTATGAAGACCAGAACTGTATAA
>CAIXNQ010000081.1 GCA_903920835.1 uncultured Bacteroidota bacterium
AATTTAAAGATTCTAGCAGGACAGCATAAAGAACGTTTGGGCGTCATTTCTTTTTATATTGAAAATCTTCATTTTAATTTGGGTGTAAAATTATTAAATGATCGATTTGGTATTCAAACCCGAGGTGGTTGCAGTTGTGCTGGAACTTATGGTCATTACCTACTGAATGTTTCAAAAGAATATTCGCACAATTTGGTTTGTGAAATAGATTCGGGAAACCTATTGCAAAAACCAGGTTGGATTAGAATGTCGATTCATCCAACCACTACAAATGAAGAACTAAAATATGTTTGTAAAAGCTTATCTGAACTGGCAATAAACCATTCAGAATGGTCGAGAGATTATGTTTATGATGCTAAATCGAATGAATTTCGCCATAACAACGAAGCTCATTTTGCAGAAAAAATGGTAGCTAATTGGTTTGAATAGGAGCTGCTTTTCTATGTTTCCAACGTTTGTGAGTCCATAAATAATACTCTGGATTTTCATTAATTTGTTGTTCAACCAGCTTCAAAAAACGGTCTGTAATTTCATAATTAGGCACCGAAGCAGCATCTTCTGAAAGTATTTCAAAACTGGCTTCATAATAACCTCTTTTAATTTTTTTAGTTCGCAAAAAAACAACATTCATATTATATTTTTTTGACAACATTTCTGCACCAGTATGCACTGGAACGTAAATCCCCATGAAGTTTGCCCAATGAAAAGCAGATCCAACCTTGGGCGACTGATCGCTCGCAAAACCGTAAAGACTTAACTTCTTAGCTCTATTGTTAGAAGAAATCGTAGGTATTATTTCTTTTGTTGTAACTAAATTAGCTTTAAATTTTGACCTGATTTTCTTTACTAAATTGTCAAAATACTTATTTTGAATTTTCTTATAAATGCCATAACCATGAAACGAGGCTTTATAATTCAATGAAACTGCCCATTCATAACTTGCATAATGTGCACACATAAGTGCAATGCTTTTGTCTTGTTTTTCTAAATCTAAATAAACTTCAAGATTAGAATAAGAATATCTCTTTTCAATCTCAGCTTTTGAAATTGACATTGTTTTTGCCATTTCTAAAAACAAATCACAAAGGTGGTGATAGAATTTTCGTTCTATTTGTAATATTTCTTTTTCTGTTAAATGTGGTAATGTTATACGTAAGTTCTCTCGTACAGTTTTTTTTCTATACCCAAAAACATCATAAATAAAAAAACAGATGACATCTGAAATAAAATAAATAATCGGGAATGGCAATATAGAAACAAACCATAAAAATGGATAAACAAGAATGTAAAATAGTAACCCCATAATAAATTAAAAAGACGACAAAGATAAATTATTTTGGCGTCTTTATGTTTTAAATCGTTGGAATCTATTTAACCTTTAGCAAAATAAATCTGTTAAATCCTTCTGTTTTTCTAATAGAAATGGGTACTGTAAAACCATGTTTCATTTCACAATAAAGACCGTCTTTTTTATTGATTTTTGTAATGAAATTTATATTCACACAATTTAAGTACTTACTTCGTTTTTAATCGGGCTTTGAATATTTTTTCAAACTTTTCAATTTTGGGTTGAATTACCATTTTGCAATACATCTGTTCTTTATTATTTTCATAATAATTTTGATGGTAGTCGTCTGCTTTAAAAAAAACAGTAAAAGGAGCTACTTCTGTAACTACTGGATCTGAATATACTTTTTCAGAATTTAATTGATTGATTACTGCCAGTGCTTCTTTCTTTTGGGTTTCGTTTTCATAAAAAATTACTGAACGATATTGAGTTCCTACATCGGCGCCTTGTCTGTTGAGCGTTGTTGGGTCATGAACTGTGAAGAAAACTTTCAAAATCTCGTCAAAATTTGTTTTGGTTGGGTCATAAGTAATTTGAACCACTTCGGCATGACCAGTATTTCCTGTACAAACTTCTTTATAGGTTGGATTTTTTGTTTTTCCGCCAGCAAAACCAGAAACTACAGATTTAACGCCGTCAAGTTTTTCATAAACCGCTTCAACACACCAATAACAACCGCCACCTAGCGTAATTGTTTCTAATCCATTGCTTGATGTTGCTTCTTTAAATGGAACAAAATCAAGCGAAATAGCGTTCATGCAATAGCGTTTGTGTATCGGTGCTGGACCATCATCAAAAAGGTGACCAAGGTGGCTGTTGCAACGACCACAAAGTGCTTCTGTACGTTGCATTCCAAAAGAGTTATCGGCTTTGAAAGTGATGCTTTGTTTATTTTCTTGTTCAAAAAAACTGGGCCAACCGCAACTGCTTGTAAATTTTTGATTGGAGTTAAATAGTTTATATCCGCAGGCAGCACAATAATAAGTTCCTTTGGTTTCAGAGTTCCACATAGTTCCTGTAAATGCGCGCTCAGTGTCGGCTTGACGGGCAACGGCATATAAATCTGGAGACAAAACTTTTTTCCATTCGGCATCAGAAATGTTTAATTTTTCTGTACTTGAATTTGAATAATAAGGATTTTCGAGTTTTTGAATTACATTTTCCATAGTAGTTAATTTTGTAGGATTTTGGGTTACTTCTTTTTTAGACTGACCACAAGCGGTGAGCACAACTAGTGGTAAAAAATTTAAAAAAACTAATAATAATTTCGACTTTATCATGGCATAATTGTTTTGGATTATAGGACAAATTTACAACACAAAGAAAGTTCAAAATGTCGTTTAGTTTACACCATTATATCAATTATCAATAGTTTAACATTTGTTGTTTGTTCAATGTTACGTTGCTATTTAATAATAAGTTTTCGTTTGCCATTTTCTAGCACAGTTAATTCAATAACAATGTGATGTTCTGGAATCAAATTCGGTATTTTTTCGGACCACTCAATGAAGCACCAATTTCCGGAATATAAATAATCTTCAATTCCGATTGCCATTGCTTCGTTTTCGTCTTTGATTCTGTAAACATCGAAATGATAAAGCACCTCGCCCGAGGTGGATTGATATTCGTTGACTAATGAAAATGTAGGACTACTCGTGGCTTCAGTCACGCCAAGTGCTTTGGCAATATTTTTAATCAATGTAGTTTTGCCTGCGCCCATTTCGCCATTAAGTAATACTATTTTAGAACTTTTTTGGTCAATAATAGTTTGGGCTACTTCTTGAATTTGATCTAAAGTAAAAATTATTTCCATGATTTTATATTAGATATTTATGTTGATTCTTTCTATTCCATTTTGCTCGAAAGTTCAAACCATCGGTTCTCTTTAGCTTCTATTTTAGAGATGATACTTTGCAATTCAAGTGCGCGTTTTTCTATTTCAGACTCGGGAACTTTATTGTCAGAAAACAATTGTTCGATTTGTTTTTTCTCGAATTCTAAGTCTTTAATTTCTCGTTCTATTTTCTGAAACTCTTTTTGTTCGTTAAAAGTTAAATTGCCAAGTGTTGGGTTATTTTGCTTCCATTCTTTTTTCTCGGCTTTGTTTTCTTCTTTTTGCGACACATCGGCACTGTCTTCATAAGCTCTAAAATCGGAATAGTTGCCTGGAAAATCTTCGATCACGCCATTGCCTCTAAAAACGAACAAATGATCTACAATTTTATCCATAAAATAACGGTCGTGCGACACCACCAGCAGACAACCCGGATAGTCCATCAAGAAACTTTCGAGCACGTTTAGCGTTACAATATCCAAATCATTCGTAGGCTCATCGAGAATCAAGAAGTTGGGATTCTGAATCAAAACCGTACACAGATACAATCGTTTTAGCTCTCCACCACTCAGTTTCTCCACATAATCATGTTGTTTTTTTCGGTCGAATAAAAAACGTTCAAGCAACTGACCGGCCGAGATAATCTTGCCTTTGGTGAGCGGAATATATTCTCCATATTCTTTAATAATGTCGATTACTTTTTGACCCGGTTTTGGGTTGATGCCGCTCTGGGTATAATAACCCACCTTTATCGTGTCTCCAACGACCACTTTGCCTGCATCGAGTGGAATTGTGCCCGTTAATAAATTCAAGAAAGTAGATTTCCCTGTCCCATTCTTGCCAATAATCCCGATGCGTTCGCCCCGCTGAAAGTCGAAACTAAAGTTGTCAAGAATCACCAAATCTTTAAATTTTTTAGAAACTTTGTGCAGTTCAATGATCTTGCTTCCCATACGTTCCATATTAATTTCGAGTTCCACTTGGTTCTCTCTTCGGCGACTTTGGGCTTTTTCTTTAATTAAATAAAAATCATCTTGACGCGATTTAGATTTTGTAGTTCGGGCTTTGGGTTGTCGGCGCATCCATTCGAGTTCTTTCACAAAAAGGTTCTGAGCCTTGTCAACACTCGAATTTTCAGAAGCAATTCGTTCTTCTTTCTTCTCTAAATAATAGCTATAATTACCTTTATATTGATAAAGTTTTCCGTTGTCGAGTTCTATAATTTCATTGCAAACCCGTTCCAGAAAAAAACGGTCGTGGGTGACCATAAATAGCGTAATATTTTCTTTGGCAAAATAGCTTTCGAGCCATTCAATCATCTCTAAATCTAGGTGATTAGTGGGCTCATCAAGAATCAACAAATCGGGACGGTTGATTAAAATAATGGCGAGTGACAAACGTTTTTTTTGTCCGCCCGACATGTTTTTTACTTTCAGTTTAAAATCTTCGAGCTTTAGTTTGAATAAAATTTGCTTGAACTGGGTTTCAAAATCCCAAGCATTAAATTGATCCATTCGGTCGAAGGCTTTTTGATAAGCCTCTTCGTCTTCAGGGTTTTCGAGTGCTTTTTCATATTGTTCAATCACCTTGAGCACTTCGTTGTCGGAGGCAAAAATACTTTCTTCAATGGTCAGCTCCTCTTGCAGGTTGTGGTTTTGCGACAGAAAAGCCATTTTAATTTCTTTTCTCAAGACCACTTGCCCCGTGTCGGGCTCATCTTCGCCATTAATAATTTTCATGATGCAGGTTTTGCCCGATCCGTTCTTAGCAATGAAAGCAATTTTTTGGTCTTTATTAATGCCGAACGAAATGTTTTCAAACAGGGTGCGTTCGCCAAATGATTTAGAGATGTTCTCGACAGAAAGATAATTCACTAGGGTAGATTTTTGGCAAAAGTAGGTCTTTGCGAGCAACGAAGCAATGTTTGTAATGATTTCGGTCGAAAGTAAATAATAGCAACCATAAATAAAATTAACACAAAACCTTTAATTTGCAAAGCAATATTCAGTTTTGGGATCAATACCGCAACTTAAGGTATCGATACCGGGGCTTGCGGTATCTCTACCAAAGCCGAGGGTATCAATACCAAAGCCGAGGGTATTGATACCAAATCCGAAATTATCAATATTTAGACTTTTAGTATCAATACCACAGATTGTGGTATCAATATCAAGACTTGCGGTATTGATACCAAATAATTAATCGTATTAATTAATGGATGTTATCTTACTTAATTTACTACGAAATTGTTGAAAGGTGCTAACGATAAACAGATAAAAGGTTTGAAGAGTGTTATTTTATTTATAGGGGATATATAATACGAAACAAGTTTCTTAGATCAATAAGATCCAGCAACTCGTATAGAATTTCGCTAATCACCACTAACTTTAATCAAGCTTTTTAGCGAAATATCTACGATTTTGAAAGTTTTAAATGACCACTAAACTTTGCAATTTCAAGTTAAAGAAGCAACTCTTTAGTTCTTAAAAATCAAAAAAAACTAACATTTAGAATTTATTTAAAATAAAGTTGTACTTTCGGCAAGCAAAATTTTTAAAGAAAGCTTATCAATAATGTTTATAGAACAAGGCATTAAACCCGAAAATAAATTCTGGAAATATTTAATAGGGTCATTCCTCATTGCGCTAGGATCAATTGTTGGACAAGTTCCGTTTTCAATAGCGGTTTTTATCAAAGCATTAGGAGACGGAAAAAAGTTCCCAACAGATTCTGACGAAATGATGAAAATGCTCGACTCCAATTTAACGTTGTTTTTAGTACTTTTTACATTCATTGGTGGCTTGGCAGCAATTTATTTGGTCATTAAGAAAATACATCATCAATCACTGTTGTCAGTAACGACTTCACGAGCAAAAGTGGACTGGAAAAGAGTATTTTTTTCATTTACTATTTGGGGGATCTTTACGTTAATCACAACATTTTATCAATATTTTACGAGTCCTGAAAGTTTTGTTCTAAACTTCAAACCTATTCCTTTTTTGATTTTGTTTGTTATTGCAACCTTAATGCTGCCGTTGCAAACCAGTTGCGAAGAATATGTTTTCAGAGGCTATTTGATGCAAGGTTTTGCAAATTTATCTTTCAACAGATGGTTTCCTTTAGTCATGTCTTCAATGCTTTTTGGATTGATGCACATCACCAATCCCGAAGTTGAAAAAATGGGTTATTTATTGATGATTTATTACATCGGAACAGGATTTCTTTTAGGAATTATGACTTTAATGGACGAAGGAATGGAGCTTGCACTTGGATTTCATTTAGCGGCGGGCGGCGATGGACCT
>CAIXNQ010000082.1 GCA_903920835.1 uncultured Bacteroidota bacterium
ATTTGACAATTGAAAATCCAATTTCGTGTTTGCGTTTCCAACAAGCAAAAAATGACGCTTCGCGTCGAACGGAAGATGTTTCAGTTCCAAATCGATCTGGAACGCTTAATTCTTTCCCGCCTGCGGCTAAAGATTCTGAAAATATTTATTCAAGTCTTAATGAAGTTATTCAAGATTATGAATCGGGTTTTTTAACTATCCATTCTCAAATTTGGGTAACAGAAAAAGTAACTGAAGGTTCATTAATGCCGCTTGCGGACAAAAATAAACGAATTTCTAGTGCCTTTGGAATATTTGGACCAGGGGCTACTTTTAAAACTCCTTCCCCACCTTATCGTAAAAATAATTCTTCTGTCTTATTTAGTTCACGCAGTTCTTTTAATTCGTGTTTCGGCCAAATTGGAAAACGAAATGATGATGCGAACAAACAAAAAATCAATCCGCGCTTGGTTGAGTTGGAGATGGTTTTGTCGCAAAGCGACAAAACCAACTCGAAACAAAATGAATCATCGAAACAGAAACTTTTCTCAGCTTATTCTGATTTCGGTGGAAAACCGGGGAAAAGTTTAGACGAACCTCTTTTTGTTCGGGTATTGTCTTCTGGTCGATCACTTAAACTATTTCCTTCATATAAATGGATTGAAGATAGTAAAGAAAATCGAACGAATCTTGCAATTCGAACAAGTCCAGGACGAATTTTAGTGAATCAACTTATTCTTCATTATTCACAGAATTTAGCCTCAACTTTTTCGGCCGGGGACTAAAATTCGAATTTTCATTTTTAGCTTTTGAGTTTGGTTTGAATATTTAGGAGAAAAGAGTTTTTACTTATCCTAAATTTACTCAATGAGTAAAAATTTATTTTTCCCGTAAATCCCTAAAATTAGATAAATTTATGCCACGTTCACAAAAAAATGATAATTTTATTGATAAGACTTTTACAGTAATTGCTGATATTTTGCTTCAAGTTCTTCCGACTACCAAAAGAGAAAAGGAAGCTTTTACATATTACCGAGATGGTATGTCAGCGCAAGCTGAGGGAGAATATGCAGAAGCATTACAAAATTATTATGAAGCATTACGTTTAGAAGTTGATTCGTATGATCGCTCTTATATTTTATACAATATTGGCCTTGTTCATACATCAAATGGTGAACACACAAAAGCCCTTAATTTTTATTATCAAGCATTAGAACAAAACCCCTCTCTTCCTCAAGCTTTAAATAACGTTGCAGTAATTATGCATTATAGAGGTGAACAAGCAATTGAAGCCGGCGATTCTGCAACTGCTGAAATTCTTTTTGGAAAAGCTGCTGACTACTGGCGAGAAGCAATTCGTTTAGCTCCTGATAATTATTTAGAAGCTGCAAATTGGCTTAAATCATCGGGACTTTAAAAATCGCCCGCGGCTAAACTTACTGGTTCTGGTTTGAAATTTCTATGTTTTTTGCCGCAGGCGGTTTTTTTTGAGTGATTAGCTTATTTTTAGCTGCAGGCGGTTTTG
>CAIXNQ010000083.1 GCA_903920835.1 uncultured Bacteroidota bacterium
ATTTTCAGAATTATTAATAAACGGATTCATTTCTCTCCGCCTCCTCTTTTTGCTTCGGGTTCATGTTAGATTCTAAATCAATTATGTACGTTTTCCCAAACAGATATTTGACTCGGACATAGCACACGTTGTGCTTTTCAAAATGTGACGGGAGAAACGGCAAAATAAAAATGCGAATCAGGAAATCAATCATGCTGAATCACTCCACGATTGATAGACCTCGCATACCACGCCGCAGAATAAAACAAAAATAAGAATCGGAAACATTGTTACGGCGAGAAAAAGTCGAAACGCTAAAATTTTGATAAACTTAAAAAGTCTCATTTCTAAAACCTCATAATCAGTTTTATGAATAAGATCGTGCCACTAAGACAAAACAGAAAAAATGTTATCGGCAAAATAATGCACGTAAAATAATACTCAAGTTTTTCGCTTAGTTTTGTCATTTCTTATGCCCCGAGATTAGGTTGTGGATGGCTTTTGCACATTTCATTGATCCAATGACGGAAATACTCTCATCTAATATGACGTCGTTAATTTATTCAGCCGTCGGAAGCGAATCCCTAAAACCTTCAATCCTCGCCTCAAGCCCTGCTATCTTGGCTTTAAGTTCTCCGACTTCAGCGTTCCGAATCTTTGTGCAGAGTGCTAGGGCTTCGTTGAAACCTTCGTTATAAAAAGTTACTTGGTGATGATTGCTAACCAAATCGGGTCTAATATTTGTCTGCTTCTTTTCCGGCCACTTATCTTGTTTAGGTTCCATTGGGGTCACTCTTATTCCATTAAAGAATCAACTGCTTCTTCAAAAGTTAAAGCCAAGGTTTTACATTCTTCCTCATCCAATAACCCCAAATTGATTTCAGTTTCACTATTCTTTATTTTTACTTCTTTACAAATTGTCAATTTCCTTATTTTAATTTCCAGCATCTTTCCCCTCCCTTAACCACGCCCCGATTAATGGTTACGTTAAAATTAAAGGTTTCTCATCAGATTTATTTCGCCAATTCAATGCCTCTTGCACTGTTTTACAATCAGGGCTTACACCTTCTACATGAAAAGTTCCGATACTTGGATTTCTCATTTTCAAATACGGCCTAATTAGATTTTCGCCTAAATCGAGATTAAGCAATTCATAAACATCCCCCTGCTTATCTAAAACCTTAGCATTTAATTTTTGGCATAGTCTTTCAATTCCTATTTTACGGACAATTTCACGTCGGACTTCTGCATTGTTTTCTTTTAAAATTATTTTAGGGTCAATATCTTCAGGTTTTGTCATAACTATTTTTTCGTTTACCCTTACTCTATTTAAAGACCAAACCTTAGTCCCGTCTTCATACTCGACTGCTGGCCCGTTTTCGCAATGCAGTTGTCCATTTTTCATAGATACCTTTATTGGCTTTTCAGAAACAAAACATATTTTTTCCAATGGATAAATTAAAGACAACTCTTTTGTGCTTTTAAAAATATTGTATTTATCTAATAAATTTGTCTTGCATCCAATTAATAGCATAAAATCAATATATGAAAAATATCCTGAGTCAAAATTACCATCTAACCAAGGATAAATATAATTCAACAACTTTTTCTGGTCGCGGACTTGGGCGCTGACTTGGTCGCGGACTTGGGCGCTGACTTGGGCGCTGACTTGGTCGCGGACTTGGTCGCTGACTTGGTC
>CAIXNQ010000084.1 GCA_903920835.1 uncultured Bacteroidota bacterium
ACTCTTTCCCTACACGACGCTCTTCCGATCTGTAAGTTCAACCAATTGTTCGAGACTTTTGGCTTGAGTTTTTGCTGTTTGTTTGAACTGGTCTAATTTGTCAATCAATTCATCATGCTTAATTTTATCATTTAATTGATTGAGTTCTTCTAAAAGCTTTTTGTTTTTTTCAATTTCTTTTGCAGCATTTTCAAGTCTTTTTTCTAGCTCAGCTTTAAAAGTATCATTTTTTTCTTGATTGAACTTCTCTAGATTGTTTTTCATTTTCTCGGCAAATTGCTTCATCATTTCGTCTTGAGTCTGTTGACGTTTGACAAAATCATTAACTTTTTGTTGGTCTTTGAAATCAAAATTATCTTTTTCTTTGCTCATTTTTTGCAACTTAGACAATTCTGAAAGTTGTTTGTCTTGACTTTTTAATGATTTCTGAATGCCAGAAATATTATCATTTTGTTGTTTAAAAATTTGATCTTGCTTCTCTGAATCCGTAGTAATTTTAGTAGAGAAAACAGACGTTTTAGAAGATTTAAAGCCATGAAGAACATCATTATCAAATATCTCAAAGTAGTAATCATAAGTCACACCTTGAACAACATTTAAAGTGCTTGGAAAAGCAAAAATAAACTGGTCGAAGATGTCTTTCTTTAAAGGAATAGTTCCTCTTTTAGCTGTTTGTGGTTTGTCTTTTTCGTAATAAACGATTTGAAGTTTAGATAGTCCATAATCATCCGAAACTTGCCCGTGAAGGTATTCTTTTTGTGTTTTTAGACTATCCGGAGTATTAATAACAGTAATGACAGGAAATTGGTCTTTAATCACTTCAATATGGTAATTCAATTTCTCGTAGTTTTTAATTTTAGAATTTGAATTTACGATTTGATATTCGGTGTTTTGATTGATGTTTTTAGAAAAATAAAATAAATTGCTTTGCTTTTTAAACTGAAAAACGTTGCTTAGGTCAGTCCAATCTACTTGATCTGTAGCAAGGGTATTCATCTTCCAAGTAACAACAGTTCCTTCTGGAATAATTGCATTTCCGGTTCCTTTAATTTGTTCTGATTTCTTATTTAAATAACTTGGAAAATTTAATGCCATTTCAAAATTAACAATAGAAGGAACGGTTACAACTTTTAATTTGTAATCAGTAGAAATGACCGTATTTGCTTCAAGATAAAACTCAACGTCGGTTGTTGGTTTTGTGAATTTATAAGTGAACTTTCCATCAGCATCTTTTTCTAAAAAATAACTTTCGTTGTCAATATGAATAACAATATTTTCAGGAACTATTTTTCCTTTTGTGATAACTTGAAGCGAAAAATCTTTGTTTTGCTCTGTTTGAAGGTTAGTATTAACAATCAAAAATTGAAAAGGAGCAGGGGGAAGGAACTGTTGTTTGTAATGAACAACTCTATTCAAACTCTGAGAAATCAAGGTTGAATTGCCTGAAATGAAAAGGAAAAAAATTAAAAATAGCGGGAAGATAGCAAGCGGAAGATAGCGTTTATTGCCATTAAAGTTAATCGCACTAGCAAAAGGAACGAATTTTAGAGCAGCCGCTTTTTGTTCGATAGAAGCCAAAAGCAATTCTGATTTATCCTTTGCGGCATCAAGTTGAAGATAATTTGTTAGTTTGTCACTAACGTCAGAAAAGTGATTCCCGATTAAAACTGATGCTTGTTCGTAGTTCAAGCCTTTATTTATTTTGAACAATTTAGATATTGGAAAAAGAATGTAACGCGCAATTAACAACAACTCGACCAAAACAAAGCTCCAAAAAAGTAGTGAACGCCAAAAGGATTTGAGCCATAAAAAATATTCGACAAACAACGTAACTAAAAAATAAATCAAACCTAAACCAATAAAAAATATAATCCCTTTGAGTAATTCATTGGTGTAATACTTCTTGATAAAGCCCTCTAGTTTATTATAGATAAGATTAGAATTTTCCAAAATGACAAAGCTATTTATTAACCGATAAAAGTAATATATTTTAAGTATTAACCAATAGCCAAAAGTTTGTTAAGTTATAACCAATCAAAATTGCTCAGTTCGAGACAAGGGACAGCCAACTAATAGCTAAAATTGTATCTTTGACGCAAATTTTTAATCATGTCTAAACAAGTTAGAGTTCGCTTTGCACCAAGTCCGACGGGACCTTTGCATATTGGTGGTGTTCGTACTGCCCTTTTTAATTACTTATTTGCCAAAAAAAATAACGGGATTTTCTATCTCAGAATAGAAGATACCGACCAGAATCGATTCGTGCTAGGAGCAGAAGCCTATATTTTTGAAGCTCTAGAATGGCTCGGAATTGCACCAAGTGAAACCGTTGGAAAGAATGAAAAGTTTGGTCCCTACCGTCAATCGGAGCGAAAAGAAATATACAAACAATATGCCGATCAATTGATAGCGTCAGGTCATGCCTATTATGCCTTTGACACCGCCGAAGCCTTAGATGAACACAGAAAACAACACGAAACCGAAGGGAAAACCTTTATCTATAATTGGCACAATCGAGAAAAACTGGATACTTCGTTAGTGATTTCTAAAGAAGAAACCGAGAAAAGAATTGCAGCAGGTTCAGCTTATGTAATTCGTTTTAAAACGCCTGTCAATGAAACTTTACAGCTGCACGACATTATTCGTGGGGATATTAAATTTGAAACAAACTTATTAGATGATAAAGTTTTGTTTAAAAGCGATGGAATGCCAACCTATCATTTGGCGAATATTGTTGACGACCATTTGATGGAAACATCACACGTGATTCGTGGTGAAGAATGGTTGCCGTCGATGCCATTGCATTGTTTATTATACCGTGCTTTTGGTTGGGAAGCTCCAGAATTCGCGCATTTGCCTTTAATCTTAAAACCCATAGGCAACGGAAAATTATCGAAACGTGATGGCGATAAAATGGGATTTCCCGTTTTTCCTTTAGAATGGAAAACTGACGAAAGCGTTTCGTCGGGATATAGAGAAAACGGTTTTTTCCCGGAAGCAGTAGTTAACTTCTTAGCCTTATTGGGCTGGAATGACGGCACAGACCAAGAGCTATTTTCACTAGAAGAATTGATAGAAAAATTTGATTTAAACCGTGTTCATAAAGCAGGAGCGAAATTTGATCCAGAGAAAAACAAATGGTTTAACCATCAATATTTGCAACAACAGAGCGATGAAAGTCTTGCTGAAAGTTTTGCACCAATTGTACATAATAAGCTTGGAGATTCCTCTTTCGGAGAAATGACAAAACTAATTAAAATTGTTTCGTTGATTAAAGAACGTGCCGATTTTGTTTCAGATTTCTGGGAATTGTCTGATTATTTCTTTGTGGCGCCAACAACCTATGATGAAAAAGCTTCAAAAAACTGGAAGGAAGAAACACCCAATTTAATGCAACAATTGATATCTGTTATTGAAGAAATTGGCGATTTTACATCAGAAAACATTGAAACCATAGTAAAAGATTGGATTACTAAAAACGAAATAGGCATGGGAAAAGTGATGCAACCTTTTCGATTGAGCGTCGTTGGAGCACTAAAAGGACCGCATCTTTTTGATATTGTGGCATTGATTGGGAAAAAAGAAACCATCAAGCGATTGGAAAGAGCGATTGCTAATTTATAAAACAAAAAAAGAAGTTCGCTAACCTCTTTTTCTATTTAAAAACAAACTGATTAAATAGGGAAAAGCAATTTTCAGAACAGTACCCAAGCTTCCAGAAAATAGTTTTTGATATAAATTTTGAATAACAGAAACCGACTCGCTGGGCAAAAAAATGGCTTTTGCTTTCTCGAAACTGAGCGTCATTTTTTGATAATGAATTTCTTTTTCGATTTTCAAAATGGCTAAATCATGTTCGATTTCGGCATAAGAAGCATATTTTTTGTTTGCCATAACTTAGTCGTTAAAAAATATTTCGGAAAATTTTTCGAGAATAGAACCTTCAATAATCTTGTCTTTTACTAAAAATAAAAGCAATGCCAACGCCAAATAGACAGCTGCCACAGCCAAAAAACCAAGAGCAACATTGCCCAAAAAATGCCCAATTGCAAAGGCAGCAGCGATAGAAACAAACAGCAAAACAATCAATAAACAAACCGCTATCAGGAAAAACTTCATGATTAAAGTGGTCGATTTCATAGCCACCTTAAAGCCCCAAAGTTTATAATAAGCAATGCTAGTCTCGAGAGAGGCTTTGGCGTTTTCTTGAATAGCTTCAGTGTTTTCTTTCAATTCTTCAAAAGCCATTATTTCTGAAATTTGGCGTTTTGTTTCTTTAACTCAGCCAATTTTTCTTCTAGAAAACTAATGGCTTCTTCTGTTTTATGACTGGAATTAGAAAGAAAATCTTCGACCGTTTTAGTCAAATCATTTTTAGATTCCGACATTCCTTCTTTGGTTTCGGTTTCAAAATCATTCCACTTATTTTGTGCCTGATTTTTTAAATCATCAAAACCTTCTTTCATTTTTTCACGGGTTTTAGAACCCTTGTCGGGCGCAAATAAAATTCCCAAACCAAGTCCGATGGCAGCACCAGCAAGCAGTGCTAAAATGCTATTTTCTGTTTTGTTTGACATAATTTCTAAAAATTTAATTAGCTAAAGGTAAGGAAAAATTGTTTATTGTAAACTGTAAACAAAATTCAAAAAAGGAGTAAATTTTAATCAAAAACCGAAATAAAAAGATTTAATAAACGATTTCAAACAAACCAAACAGTTATAAGAAAAATATTTTAAAATGCCTTAAAACAAAAATATGAAAGCCCTTTTTAATAGCAAAAATTAATACTATTTTGAATTACAATAAGGATTTATGATAATAGAAAAAGCCAACGTTTCGGTTGGCTTTCTATTCGTAAAATCTATTTTAAATTATTCCTTACTCTCCACTTTTGACCAAGTATCTCTCAAGCCAACGGTTTTATTAAAAA
>CAIXNQ010000085.1 GCA_903920835.1 uncultured Bacteroidota bacterium
CATTGTAATCGAGCGTTCAAGCGTATAAGGAAAAAACCGAACAACGTAGAGCGCAGTTTTGAGGAAAAATATGGCACAAAGATTAAAAAAATTTTATTTGGAAAATGTCTTTCCAACTTTTGCAGAATCGACGGGCCCTACTGACAACGAAAGTTCGACTCGTATCAAACGACGCAATTTTCATCAAATTCCACGCGTTCAAAAAATTGTAATAAATCGTGGACTTGGTGAAGCATCATCGAATACTAAACTTGTCGATCTTTCATTAGAAGAACTTACTTTAATTAGTGGACAAAAAACAATTGTTACGAAAGCTCGAAAATCAATTGCAGGTTTTAAAATTAGAGAAGATATGCCGGTTGGAATTTCCGTAACCCTTCGTGGTGATCGAATGTATGCTTTCCTGGATCGTTTAATTAATTTAGCTCTTCCACGAATTCGAGATTTTCAAGGCTTAAGTGCAAAAAGTTTTGATGGTAATGGAAATTATAGTTTAGGTTTAAAAGAACAATTAATGTTCCCAGAATTAGATTATGATAAAATTGATAAATCTCGAGGAATGGATATTTCGATTGTTACATCATCGCAAAATGATGAAGAAGCTTTCTTATTATTAAAAGCTTTAGGTATGCCTTTTAATAACACAACTCAAGCGAAAAAAGTGCCAGCTCGAAATTTGAAATAATACATTAAGCGTTTCGAAATTCTTTCGACGATTTGCTTTTCATTTGAATTTCAAATGAAAAACGAAGCCTGATTGCCCTTAATTGTTTGAATTAAAAAAAAACTTATATATGGTAAATTACGCTGTAAGTGATATGATTACACGTCTCCGAAATGGAATCCGTAGCAAAAAAACAAAAGTTGCTGTTATCTCAACAAATTTAACAAAAAATATTGCGGAAATTTTAAAAAGAGAAGGTTTTATTGATGAAATTGCAAGTACTTCTGCTTTTCCCGAAAGCCCTGTCGTAGGCGGCAAAAATCAAAATCTTTCAAAAGTTCCAACTTTTGATATTTATTTAAAATATAAAGGAAGTCCCGGACAAAAACCGCAATCGGTTGTAACCAATTTGAAATGTATTAGTCGTCCAGGAGTTCGAATCTATGCAAATTCAAATCAAATTCCACAAG
Organism: uncultured Bacteroidota bacterium; assembly: GCA_903920835.1. GTDB lineage: Bacteria > Bacteroidota > Bacteroidia > Flavobacteriales > Flavobacteriaceae > Flavobacterium. Next base: position 1,135 of record CAIXNQ010000085.1, read on the forward strand.
TATTGGGTGGTTTAGGTCTTACTATTTTATCAACATCAAAAGGTATTCTTACTGATTCGCAAGCTCGAACTTTAGGTGTTGGTGGAGAAATTTTATGTATGCTTTGGTAATTCAGCAAAGCCTATATTTCGATTGGGAATTATGCTTATGTAATAAACAAACGAAATTGTGGTTCGGTTTTTTGCTTCGCATTTGATTAGTTGGTTTTTTTGCTTCGCTGTTTGATTTTTTTGCTTCGCTGTTTGATTTTTCCGCTTTGCGGAAAAATCATCTAACCAACTAATCATCTACCAAACCGAAAAGCGGAAAAATCAGCGAACCATGCACCAACTAACCACAATAAATAAATGAGGAGGTAGCAACTGGAAAGACAAAATCTAATTGAAATGGAAGGAGTTATAACAGAATCCTTACCCAATGCGATGTTTCGAGTCGATCTCGAAAATGGATTTAATGTTTTAGCCCATATTTCAGGAAAGATTCGAAAAAATTATATTAAAATTTTATTAGGAGATCGCGTTTTAGTTGAATTAACTCCATATGATTTAACAAAAGGTCGAATTATTTATCGACTTCCAACTCAAAAATCTACACCAGATAATTTAACAAATTAAAACGATATATTTTTGTGGACGTAATTTCCCTTAGTGCAAGCTTAGTAACAATGTTCGGCTTGTTAAAATAAAAGTGCGAGAAAAAATTATGACAAAACAAAATTTGAGTTCATCAACCCGAACAAGAGATGGCTCATCTATGGGTATGATAATTGATTACAAAAACGTTTCATATATTCGTCGATTTATTACTGATCAAGGCAAAATTTTATCACGTCGTATCACCGGGTTAAATTCAAAAAAACAACGCGAATTAACAAAGGCTGTAAAACAAGCTCGAATTTTGGGTTTATTAGGTTTTACACC
>CAIXNQ010000086.1 GCA_903920835.1 uncultured Bacteroidota bacterium
CTCACCGAAAAATTTGAGACTTCTCAAGAAAATACCCTTATAGACTAACTAATGGATAAAGAACTTCAAGACATTATTGCTAATTTTGACTCTCAAGGCAAAATTCTAGTCGAAGGTTTAAGAAACAGCATCAAGATATTCAACTACAAAGGAACTTCTATAGCCATCAAATCGTTTCGAGTTCCAATACTAATAAATGGTTTAATTTATCATTATTTTAGAAAATCAAAAGCACGTCGTTCATTTGAAAATGCCAAATATTTAATAGAAAAAGGCATCGGAACTCCAGCACCAATTGCGTTTCACGAAGAATATAAATTTTTTCTGCTCAGAGACAGCTATTATGTTTGCGAACATTTAATTCCAGATTTGGTTTTTAAAGATGTTTTCGGAAATGAAAATAAATACGAAATGGAAGAAATCCTCAAAGGTCTCGCCCGTTTCACTTTCTTATTACACGAAAACGGCATTGAATTTATAGATCATTCGCCCGGAAATACACTCATCAAAAAGAATCAAAACGGCACTTATGACTATTTTTTAGTCGATTTGAATCGAATGAAATTTCATAAATCAATGTCATTTGAACTGCGGATGAATAATTTCAGAAGACTTACGCCAAGTAAAGAAATGATTCAAATCATTGCTAAAGAATATGCGCTTTGCTACAATAAACCCTACAATATTGTTGTTTGCGAAATGCTAAAAAGATCTGAAATTTTCTACAAAAAATTCGATTCAAAGAAAGCATTAAAAAAGAAATTTATGTTTTGGAAGCGATAATTCAATTTAATTATTAATTTTCCAGACTGAAAAAGCCTCAATGAAAGCCTCGATTTTAATTTCAACCTATAATGCGGAAGAATGGTTGCACAAAGTTCTTATTGGATTTAGTGCACAAACCGAGCAAGATTTTGAAATTATTATTGCCGACGATGGCTCGAAACCTGCCACAAAACATTTGATTGATAATTGCCAACAGCTCTTTAAAAATCCCATTATTCATGTTTGGCACGAAGATCATGGATTTCAAAAAACCCTAATTCTGAACAAAGCCATCATTAAAAGCCAAACCGATTACCTAATTTTTACTGATGGCGACTGCATACCAAGGGAAGATTTTGTTGCAACGCATTTAAAACACCAAGAAAAAGGCTATTTTCTTTCTGGTGGCTATTTCAAACTACCTTTGTCATTGTCTCAAAATATTACACCCAGCGATATTCTTTCTCAAAATTGCTTTAGATTTAGTTGGCTCAAAAAAAACGGGCTTAAAGCCAATTTCAAAGTGCTAAAGCTAACGCCTTTTACTCCAATTGCGCAGTTTATGAACTGGATTACGCCCACCAAACGTTCTTGGAACGGGCACAACGCCTCGGGATGGAAACAAGATATTATTGAGGTTAATGGTTTCAATAATGATATGCAATATGGTGGCGAAGACAGAGAACTCGGAGAGCGAATGTTCAACAATGGTTTGCTGTCAAAACAAATTAGATATAGTGCCATTTGTGTGCATCTCGAGCATGAAAGAGGCTATGCTTCTTTAGAGATTTGGAAAAAAAATAATGACATTCGGACTTTCAATAAGAAACACAATATTACTTTTATTACCAACGGAATCGATACTATAATTAAAAACGAAACCAATGAAATCTAAAATTTCTGTTTTTATAATCACCTTCAACGAGGAAAAAAACATAGCAAAATGCTTAGAAAAACTCCATTTTGCCGACGAAATTATTGTGGTCGATTCTGCCAGCACCGACAACACGGTGGCAATTTGCAAAAAATTTAATGCCAAAGTCATCGATAAAGATTTTGAAAATTTCGGCAAACAAAAACAATTTGCGCTCAATCAATGCAACAACGACTGGGTGCTATCGCTTGATGCTGACGAGGTTTTGACCGATAAATTGATTGTTGAAATTAAAAATCTCTCGCTAGACGGCACTTTTGACGGCTATTTAATTCCGAGAACACACGTTTTTTTGAACAAAGTTTTCCTTTATGGCAACGAAAACAAGAAACCAATCCTACGGTTTTTTAACAAACAAAAAGGAAGATTTCTCGAAGAAAAAGTTCACGAAACCATTCAAGTTTCGGGCAATATTGGCAGACTGAAAAACGAAATGGTACATTACACTGTAGATGATTTTGCAGTTGCTATCAACAAAAGTGCCAAATATGCGATTCTTAGTGGCGAATTGCTGTTTGAAAAAGGCAAACGAACTAAAAAAATTAAACCAATCATCAAATTTCCTTTTGAGTTTTTGAGGGTTTTTATCTTTCAACGCAACTGTCTCAATGGCTACCAAGGCTTTATTTGGAGTTTAATTTCGGCTTATGGCAGCTTTGTTAAATATGCCAAACTGCTTGAACTTCAAGAAAAAAAGTAAAAATCTAACTCAGTTTACAATGAAGTTTCAGGTTGTAAATTCAAATCAAATTCACGCTTACCGAAAATAGCTTCTAAATCGTCTTTGAAAATTACTTCTTTTTCAATTAAAATATCTGCTAGTTGGTTTAATTTGTCTTTATTTTCAGTTAATATTTGTATTGCTCTTTGATATTGACTTTCGATTAGTAATGAAATTTCTTTGTCAATTATCATCGCAGTATCTTCCGAATATGGTTTAGAGAAACTATATTCGCTTTGTCCAGAGGAATCATAATAGGTAATATTTCCTATTTTATCATTTAAGCCATAAACCGTTACCATTGCTCTGGCTTGTTTGGTCACTTTTTCGAGATCGCTTAAGGCTCCAGTTGAAATCGTGTTGAAAATTACTTTTTCTGCAGCTCTTCCGCCCATAGTTGCACACATTTCATCTAGCATTTGATCTGGACGAACGATTAATCTTTCTTCTGGCAGGTACCAAGCAGCACCAAGACTTTGACCTCTTGGAACAATAGTTACTTTGATTAATGGAGCTGCATGTTCAAGCATCCAGCTAACAGTGGCGTGACCAGCTTCATGAATTGCAATTGCTTTCTTTTCATTTGGTGTAACTATTTTGTTTTTCTTTTCAAGCCCACCAACAATTCTGTCAACTGCATCTAAGAAGTCTTGTTTATCGACAGCTTCTTTGTCTTTTCGAGCAGCTATTAAAGCAGCCTCATTACAAACATTTGCAATATCTGCTCCCGAAAATCCAGGAGTTTGTTTGGCAAGAAAATCGGTATCAAGTCCTTCTACTTTTTTGAGAGGCGTTAAATGAACTTCAAAAATTTCTTTTCGTTCTCTAATGTCTGGTAAATCTACATAAATTTGACGGTCGAATCTTCCGGCACGCATCAGGGCTTTATCTAAAACATCTGCTCTATTTGTTGCTGCCAAAACAATTACGTTTGAATTGGTTCCAAATCCATCCATTTCGGTTAGTAATTGATTAAGCGTGTTTTCTCTTTCGTCGTTTCCGCCCGACATATTGCTTTTTCCTCTTGCTCTTCCTACAGCATCAATTTCGTCAATAAAAATAATTGCAGGCGATTTGTCTTTGGCTTGCTTAAACAAATCTCTAACTCTTGAAGCACCAACACCAACAAACATTTCTACAAAATCTGAACCTGAAAGAGAGAAAAATGGCACTTGAGCCTCACCTGCAACTGCTTTTGCTAATAAGGTTTTTCCTGTTCCTGGAGGTCCAACAAGCAAAGCACCTTTTGGAATTTTTCCTCCTAAATTTGTATATTTTTGTGGATTTTTTAAAAATTCAACTATTTCTTGAACTTCTTCTTTTGCACCTTCAAGCCCAGCAACATCTTTAAAAGTTACTTTAGTATCAGTCTTTTCATCAAAAAGTTTTGCTTTTGATTTACCTATGTTAAATATTTGTCCACCGCCTCCGCCAGCACCACCAGACATTCTTCGCATCACGAATATCCAAACGCCAATTAAAACAATAAATGGCAATGCACTAATGAAATATTCCAGTAAATCATTTTTTGGTGCAAAGCTATAATCTTTTAATTTACCTTCGCTTTGAGCTTTTTCAATTTTAGTTTGAAACACTTGATCGTTACCAATTTCAACAAAATAGTGTGGCCCTTTGTTCGGTCGGTCAAAAACATCTTTTTGAACTCTTTTATGAGTTTCTTCTTTAAGTGCAGTTTTGGTTAAATAAACTTCGGCTTGTGTTTTGTCAAAAACAACTACTTTTTCTATTTCACCTTTGTCAAGATAGGTGTTAAATAGTGCTGAAGAAATTTTGCTAGGTTCTTTATAATTAACTCCTGAAGAAAAAATGTTATATAGAATTATGATTCCTAATATCACTCCATAAATCCACCATGGGCTTAGTTTTATGTTATTTTGATTTGTTTTTTTTGACATGTTTATTAATATTTATTTTCAATAGAAGTAATTTTGGCATCGCCCCATAGACTTTCAATATTGTAATATTCTCGAATGTGTTTTTGAAAAACATGAACTACAATACTAACATAATCCATTAAAACCCACTCTGCATTGTCTGCACCTTCAATGTGCCAAGGCTTGTCTTTAATAGATTTTGAAACTGTTTTTTGAATTGAACTTACAATAGCGTTTACCTGAGTGTTTGAGTTTCCATTGCAAATAACAAAATAGTCACAAGCTGAATTATCTATGTCTCTAAGATCTAAGATATCTATATCATTTCCTTTTACTTCTTCAATTCCTTTGATGATATGTGTAAGCAATTCATCATTGTTTATTTCTTTTTTCGCCATTTATTTTTTTATATAATTTGCAAAGTTA
>CAIXNQ010000087.1 GCA_903920835.1 uncultured Bacteroidota bacterium
TAAACAAATAGCATTAGAACAAATTTAATTACAAAAAAACTCCATGCGGAATAATCTTTGGCATAAATCTGAAAGTAATCTAAAACAAAACGAGTCACTCGAACTGTAGAAGTTCCAGTCAAGGCAAAAACAACTAATATTACTATAAGTTGGTTATTGTCTTTAATGTTCCATCGTTGTTTAAAACTGTTCATTTTGTTTAGTTCAAATCAAATAATTTTTATTTGTTGAGCAATATCGCTGCTTCTTTAGCAAAGTAGGTCGAAATTAAACTAGCACCAGCTCTTTTGATACACATCAATTGTTCCATCATAATTTTGTCGTGATCAAGCCAACCTCTTTCTGAAGCTGCTTTAATCATGGCATATTCGCCAGATACATGAAATACTGTTACGGGAACATTGACTGCATTTTTCACTTCTCGAACGATGTCAAGATAGGCGATTCCGGGTTTAACCATGACCATATCTGCGCCTTCTTCAACATCCATAAGGGCTTCTTTGATAGCTTCGATTCGGTTGGCATAATCCATTTGGTACGTTTTTTTATCTTTCGGAACTTCAATGTCGGCAGTTCTTGGCGCGCTGTCTAAAGCATCACGAAAAGGACCATAAAACGCTGAAGCATATTTTGCGGAGTAGCTCATAATGCCTACGTTTTCAAAACCAGCAGCGTCTAATCCTTGTCGTAAACGCAAAACACGTCCGTCCATCATATCGCTTGGAGCAACAAAATCGGCACCAGCTATAGCGTGTGAAACTGCCATTTTAACCAATGCTTCATTAGTAGCATCGTTGGCTATGTCGCCGTTTGCTATAATTCCGTCGTGACCATAAATAGAGTAGGGGTCTAAGGCAACGTCGGGCATGACAATCATTTCTGGGCAAGCAGCTTTGATGGCTTTGATGGCACGTTGCATCAATCCTTCTGGATTCCAAGCTTCTTTTCCGGTATTGTCTTTTAGGCTTTCGTTTACTTTTACATAAATATTTACAGCACGAATTCCGAGGGCATAAATTTCTTTAACTTCTTTAACTGTTAAATCTATCGAGCGACGAAAAATTCCAGGCATTGATGAAATTTCTACTTCATAGTTTTCGCCTTCGGCAATAAACATTGGGAACATAAAATCTGATGGGCTTAGCGTGGTTTCTCTAACCAATGAACGAATGCTTTCATTCAATCTCAATCTTCTGCCTCTTTGTAATGGGAACATAATTTAATTTTATAGTCAACAAAAATAGCTATTTTATGGATATTTTAGTTTCATTTCATCAACATTTAAGGTTTTGAAATAGGATTCTTTGGATTTCTTGGTTTGTTCAAATTCAAATCAACGTAAATTATTGATAATTCTAAAAAATTAAAAAAATAACCCTCTTGTTTTCTTTTCACTAAACTGTATATTTGCAATCGTAAAAATAGAATAATGATTAAGATTACATTACCAGACGGTTCTATAAAAGAATTTGAAAAAGGCACAACACCAATTCAGATTGCCAAAAGCATCAGCGAAGGATTAGCAAGAAACGTAATTTCTGCAAGTTTCAACCAAACAACCATCGAAACCGAAACGCCTTTAAACGTTGATGGCTCTCTAGTTCTATATACTTGGAACGATAAAGAAGGAAAAAAAGCATTTTGGCATTCAACTTCTCACGTAATGGCGCAGGTGCTCCAAGAAAAATATAATGGAATAAAATTAACACTAGGTCCAGCAATTGATAACGGATTTTATTATGATGTTGATTTTGGCGAAAACAAAATTACCGAATCTGATTTCAAAGCAATTGAAGATAGAATTTTAGAAGTTTCGAGAGAAAAACATGAATTTAAAATGCGTTCTGTAACAAAATCAGAAGCATTAGAGATTTATAAAAATAATGAATATAAAACCGAACTTATTTCAAATTTAGAAGACGGCACCATCACTTTTTGCGATCATTCTAATTTCTTTGATTTGTGTAGAGGTGGTCATATTCCAAATACCGCTTTAATAAAAGCTGTAAAAATTATGAGTGTTGCTGGCGCTTATTGGCGA
>CAIXNQ010000088.1 GCA_903920835.1 uncultured Bacteroidota bacterium
GCATCCGCTATAGTTTTACGTCTGGCCACTCACTAAGACAAATGCATAGCCGAGCGGCGTTGCGCTTTGGCGTGGGTCCCCGTGCATGAGGCGGCAAGACTGAAAGGAAAAACTATGTCAAGAACAATTCATTCATCCGATGCTCAATCCTGTCGAGATGAACAATTCGAGTTTAGCTCAAATTGCTCAAAAAATAAGAAATGCCAGTTATTATTCTCAAATCAAATCGCTTTATGGCAACGACAATTCTGACTCGGAGTTGCTAAGTTATATTGCTGACGGATTGGCTAAATATCAAAAATCCAGCGAAGTTAATTCGTTCTCTTCTAAATTTGATTATGCTTCAAAAGGTTTGGTTGCTTATACTGACGATGAGAAAAAAGGCTTAAATTTATTTAAAGGCAAAGCAAAATGTACCAATTGTCATGTGCTGGACGGTGACCCAAACACCGGAAAAGTATTGTTTACAGACTTTAGTTATGACAATATTGGTGTGCCTAAGAATCCAAACAATCCTTTCTATTCGCAACCAGCCAACGTTAATCCTGCTGGAAATAATTATGTTGATTTGGGTATCGGTGCAATTGTCGGTCAAACACAACACAACGGAAAATTTAAAGTTCCAACACTAAGAAACATAGCAATCTCAGCTCCTTATTTCCACAATGGTTCATTAAAAACACTTAAAGAAGTCATTCATTTCTATAATGTAAGAGACTTGAATACAGGCGAATTCGCTCCGCCAGAATACAATCAAAATATTAATATAGAAGAATTGGGAAATCTAAAATTAACAACAACAGAAGAAACACAACTCGAAAAATTCTTAAACACATTAACCGACCATTACAGAAAATAATCAATTCAAAATTACTTATCCAAATGACTTTCAAATCTTATATTCCAATTTTTCTGCTTATTTTATCATTTCAAAAAAATGCAGCACAAACTAAAGATAGTATCAAAAATCTAAAAGAAATAATAATTACAGGTTTTAAAACCGTCAACGGATTGGGGCATTTGCCTGATTCAAAAAACGGAATTATTTATGCCGGAAAGAAAAGCGAAATCATTCTAATTGACAGTCTTGATGCTAACAAAGCCATAAACAATACCCGACAAATCTTGGGCAGAATTCCTGGGTTAAACATTGTTGAAACCGAAAGCAGTGGTTTTACAGCAAACGGAATTGCCACTCGTGGTTTGAATCCGACCCAAAGTATTGAAATGAATACCCGTCAAAATGGATATAATGTCAGTGCCGATATTTATGGATATAACGAATCCTATTATTTACCGCCGATGGAAGCCGTTTCTAGAATTGAGTTGGTTCGTGGAGCAGCATCGCTACAATTTGGTTCCCAATTTGGCGGATTGGTTAATTATGTCATTAAAGAAGTTCCTGCAAACAAACCATTTGAATTTATTACTTCGCAAACCATTGGAAGCTACGGCTTGTTTAATTCCTATAATTCAATTGGTGGAAATTATAAAAAATGGAATTATTATGCCTTTTTACAATATCGAAATTTAGAAGGTTATCGCCCCAATAGCGAGCAAACACAAGTGTCTGGATTTGGAAAAATACAATATAATGCTTCTAACAAATGGAACTTTGGCATAGAATATTCCTTGCTTCGCAACAAAATAAAAATGCCCGGCGGTTTGACCGATGCACAGTTCAACAACAATCCGCAACAATCGACAAGAGCTAGAAATTGGTTAAAAAGTCCGTGGAATATTACCACCGCATTTGCTAATTATACACCGACGGAAAATAGTACTTTGAGTATAAAATCAAGTTATTTATTTAGCAGTCGTTCCCTCGTTTGGCGCAATGAAGATGGCGGAGCCGAGGCTATAGACAACATTGATCCAGCTACAAATGATTATGTTCCAAGAGAAGTAGGGATTGAAAAAATGAATAATTCTACTACAGAAATTCGATATTCACAAAATTATATGCTTGGCAGTCAAAAGTCAACTTTTGCTGGCGGCATTCGTCAAAGTTATGCTTGGTTCAAAAGGCAGGGTGGGGGCGAAGGTACTAATGGCAGCGATTTTGACTTGTCTATTAATGGCAATTGGGGCTATGACTTAGATTTTACTACGTTCAATATTGCTCCTTTTTTTGAGAACTGTTTTAAAATAACGAATACTTTTACATTAACTCCAGGCTTCAGATTTGAATATTTAAGAAGTACCGCAAAAGGTCGTAAAGAAGTTGATGGCGACATTTTAATCTCAGATGAAATTAGAAACCGAACTTTTGCTTTAGCAGGCATCGGAACAGAATGGAAAACGAGCAAAAACTCCAGTATTTACGCCAATTTTAGTCAAGCATTCCGACCGATAGATTACAGTCAACTGGAACCATTTGGTGTGACTTCAAAAATTGATCCCAACTTAAAAGACAGCAAAGGTTTTAATAGTGATTTGGGTTACAGAGGCACAGTTCGCAATTATTTGAATTTTGATTTTAGTGCATTTTATTTGGCTTACAATAACAGAATTGGAATTGCCTTAGAAACAAACCCTATTACAGGAGATTATTTTTCAATTAGAAAAAACATTGCCAATAGTGTTCATAAAGGAATAGAAAGTTATATTGAGTTTAATTTATTGAAATACCTCAATCCAAAATCTAGTTTAGGCTTGAGTATTTTTAATTCTTATTCTTTTATAGATGCCCAATATACTAATGGTGATTTTAAAGGAAAACGAGTTGAAGCTGCGGTTAAAAACATTGAGCGAGTAGGACTAATTTTCAGTACAAATCGATTGTCAACAACTTTTCAGATAAATTATGTGGGCGATGCTTTTGGCGATGCTTCTAATGTTTACACTAGCGAAGATCCAGTTGCGGGTTATATTCCTGCCTATACTGTTATTGACTGGAGTGGAAGTTATAAAATAAAAAATTATGCGTTGAAATTTGGTATCAATAATGTTACCGATAAACAATATTTTACACGTCGAACCGATGAATATCCGGGACCAGGTATTATTCCAGCTGTGGGCAGAAGTCTATACTTCGGATTTACTACTGTGTTTGATTAACGAACAGATTGATATCTAAAATAATCGAAAAGGTGTTAAAAGTAAAAAACCTTTAAATCATTAAGATTTAAAGGTTTTTTAAATTTTTTGCA
>CAIXNQ010000089.1 GCA_903920835.1 uncultured Bacteroidota bacterium
CTTGGTCAGCTTCGATGATGGTTATGATGATGATTCTTCATGTTTTCCGCGTTTATTTAACTGGTGGTTTTAAAAAGCCTCGTGAATTGACTTGGGTTACTGGAGTTCTTTTAGCAACAATTACAGTATCGTTTGGTGTAACTGGATATTCACTTCCATGGGATCAAGTAGGTTACTGGGCTGTTAAGATTGTAACAGGTGTTCCGGATGCAATTCCAGTGGTAGGTTCATTTGTTGTAGAACTTTTAAGAGGTGGGGTAGGTGTAGGTCAAGCGACGTTAACGCGTTTCTATAGTTTACATACTTTTGTTCTTCCACTTCTTGCTGCGACATTTATGCTCATCCATTTCTTAATGATTCGTAAACAAGGTATCTCGGGCCCTTTATAAAAATCAATCCGGGTAGACAGCACCCTTTGACCCTGTGTTTTTGGTGCACGGAACCTCAAACAGATTTTCGTCTGCCCGTACGCCAACGTCCCCCGCTGCGAGCGCAACGTTGATAAAAGTCAATTTCAAATAAACTTGATATGTCAGTAACAAAAAAACCAGATTTATCTGATCCAGTATTACGTGCAAAATTAGCAAAAGGTATGGGCCATAATTATTATGGTGAACCGGCCTGGCCCAACGATTTGCTTTACATCTTCCCAGTTGTAATTTTTGGGACGGTTGCGAGTTGCGTAGGATTAGGTGTTCTTTCGCCAACTCAATTAGGTGAACCAGCAAATCCTTTTGCTACACCAATTGAAATTCTTCCGGAATGGTATTTCTTTTCAACTTTTAACCTTCTTCGTACTATTCCTAATAAACTATTAGGTGTTTTATCGATGGCAGCAGTTCCGGTTGGACTATTAACAGTTCCTTTTATTGAAGGAATTAATAAATTTCAAAACCCTTTCCGTCGTCCAGTAGCTTCTGCGGTATTTCTTTTCGGTACAGCTGCTGCAGTATGGTTAGGTATTGGAGCAGCAATGCCGATTGACAAAGCATTAACACTTGGTATCTTTTAATAAATTTTCTAATGTTTAATTGATTTTCACGTTTCGCCGTTTCGTTTTTTAAAACGAAACGGCGAAACGTGAAAATCAAAAAAAACTAAACACTTGATTAAATCATAAATTGAATGGATAGTTTGTTAGAACAGCATTTGCTACAATTAATAATATGAAATGGGACGTGGCCAAGTGGTAAGGCAGTGGTTTTTGACACCGCTATTCGGAGGTTCGAGTCCTTCCGTCCCAAACCATTGCTTTATTTCTTGTTTCCCGTTCCGTTTGCAGCTTCGCTTAGTATTTATTTCATTTCCTTGGTTCTTTTTTCCCTCATTCGCAAATTTGTCATTTTAATGACAAAAAACTTTTGCTTCCTTAGCTCAGTGGTAGAGCATTGGTTTTGTAAACCAACGGTCTTCGGTTCGATCCCGAAAGGGGGCTTTTTGACGCAGAGCGTAAAAAAAAATTAATTTTTAGGGTGGCGTGATCAATATATTGATCTCAACTATTTGATCCCACAGCGAGGACAAAATCCAGATAAAAAACTAATAAAGCCTTAAAGGTTCCAATTAGTTTCGTTTATTTCCCAACGTCAGCTTTTAATCAAAGGGCTTAGAATTTTGACGATTCTTAGTATGATAATTAGGGTAGGAAAATTATTTTTATCTAGTTTGAATTTGTTTTTTTGCTTCGCTATTTGATTTTCCCGCGTTGCGGGAAAATCAAATAGCGAAGCAAAAAAACAACTAAACCATCTATAAATGAAAACTGGTGGAATAGTTGCTATTTTTAGAAGATCTTGCCTCTCGTTTTTATTAGAATCAATTGTTTAAAGAGATTATAATAATATAAGCATCTTGGAATTTCTTTGATTTTCCTTAAAATTTTGAGAATTTAGGCAAAGTTCCGTAATCATAGGTATTTTGTCCACCTACGGCTCAGCAAAACTGCTTTTTTAAGTTTAAAAAATTATGAATAATTTGGACTTATTTTCAAAAGGGCTTACTAATATTCATGAATTAACTTTATTTGATGGTATATTTCATGGATTTGTATTTAGTCTCCCTTTTTCAGCCCCTTTATTAATTTGTATTTCCCGATTTTTAATCCAAGGTTTTATTCCTGGAATAATAGCATTGTTAGGAACACTTTTAGGTCAACTTTCTTTCTTTTTTTTCATTTGTAGTAATTTTAGAGGTATTCTTTCTTTTTGGTATAGTTTAGAGCCGTTTCTCGCTATGGTAGGTGCAATTTTAGCTTTTTGTTTTGCTACAAATTTTTGGTCAGAAGGTGGTTTATCTTTCGGATCATCTTTCAGAGAAACAACAAACGATAATTTCTGGAACAAATTTGCTGCAAAAATAGTTGGAGTTTCTCTCTTTTCCAGAATCTCTAACTCGACAGGATTTTTCGCCGCAGGCGGAAAAACTTCTTTTGGGACTTCACTTGTTCAAAACCTAAAAATCTTTGTTTTTAATTTTATTTTAATGTTTTTAAATCCAGCAATGCCTTCAACTTCAACGAGGGTAATTTTTTCTTCACCTTTATTATTTGGTCAATATAATTTGTTCTACGTACTTGGATTTATTGGAACATCCATTTTTGCAATTGGACTTATTTGGCCATTAATTTTTTCGTTCGGAATTCAAATTATTCAGAAAGGAGGATATTTTGTTTCACAACAAAATATTTGGTCAAATGAAATTGCTGGAAATCTTTTTTCACCAGAAAAAAACCAATCTTCTCAAGATAGTTCTAGTGCAACCCAAGAAAGAAAAAAAAGAAATAACTTTTTATCTGCAATTAGTTTTAATTGGACACCTTCAGCAAAAGCTTCGAGATTTTTAAGTTTTTTAATTATTGGATGTGTACTAAGCGGAACGCTTCAATATAGTTGGAGATTATTTACTCAATATCCACTAGAAGCTATCATTTCAGCAAAACCTGCTTATTCTACATCATCACTCGTAGAGAACACCAAATTAAATAGTAGTTTTTCAAATACTGCTAGTCAGAAAAGTTCTCAAAACGAGGGTATTAGTTTGGAAGAACGAGGAAACTTACAAGGTGTAAATCAAACAAAAAATCCTTCATTGCTTCGAGAATTCCCCGCTTTTGATTCAAATATTCGTCATCGTGAGAAAAATTTACCTATTGATAGATTTTTACCTATTGAAAAAATGAATGCTCGCCGTATTTTGAGTGACCGTCCCCCTCTTACTGAAGAACAAAAATCGGATGCTTATTTTAAATTCCATTCATTTTTTATTAATTCTTTAGAAAAATATTTTGATAATAAAATTATTTTTTCTCGTCTTCCAGAAAAACAAAACCGTAGTTATTATCAAATTCAATATCTTCAACAACTTAAAAATCAATTTACGGAAAAAACTTTGCTTCGCAACAAAGCTTTTGAACCTTTATTAGCTCGACCTCTTGAAAATAATACAAAAGGAAAGAGACCTCAAGGTTTTTCTTATGTACGAGATTTAGTTTCATCAGAAAGTACCGATAATTATATGCATGATGAACTTCAAATTTATCGCGCTCTTTTCCGTCCTGGATCGTAAAATTAATAAAAGAATTCATTTTAATTTTGGTTAGTATTTATTCTTTTTAACTTTTCTCTTATTTTTTCATAACATTCTCATGTTTCTTTTTTATTTTGTTGCATGGTGTTGCAACAAAATAAAAAAGAAACAAAAAATAAAAAAATGAGCAAACGAAATATCGAAACGCGTGTAAGGAAATTGCAGCTATTTTATCCTGCAGCCAATACAAAATCGCAGAAAAAAACTTATCCAAATTTTGGAAAATTTAATGGTTTTTCTGTTCGTCCCAAAACAATTTGTTTTGCAACCTTTAAGATAAAAGATTCTTCGTTCGAATCGACTATAAATTTTCAGAATAAAAAATTTCCAAGCTTGGATATTTTTTTTTTACTTTTTGGTTTTTTTTTAGGAAACTTATCTCCACAAGGTTTTGCCCCCTTGAGTTTTGACCATTTTTTCATCGAAAATTCGAAAAACCTATCCCAAGAAAGCAAACTTCCGATTTTGAGTCAAAATATCATCCCGCCTAATAAAGAATTAACTAATCGAGAATTTGGGCATTCTTCCGAAAAGTCGCTTCGCGCCAAAATAAGTGATTCTTTACCCGCAGGCGACAAAAATATTAATTTATTAGATTCTAGCTACAGGCTCGCAAAACTTGAAAAACAAGATAAAATTTTGATTTTTGCTAAATCGATTTTTAAGAATTTTGAACCACTAACAAATTTTTCAGGACCTACTCCGACTATTCTTTTTTGTTCTGAATTCTTAAATTGGATCGTTTTCTCTAGGAGCCCTTTAGCTTACTCTTTTCGAAAATCAAAAATAATAGAGAAAAAAATAAATGAAAACGAAAGCAAAAGCTACTCAAAAATCCCAAAAGTTGAATTTCAGTTGGAACACAAACAAAAAGGATTGGAAACATGGAATATCGGCTAAAAAGACACATAACAAACACACTGCTGTACGCAGTGATAATAACCGCATTGGCAGGAGTCATAATGCAATACACGAAGTTAGGGGCC
>CAIXNQ010000090.1 GCA_903920835.1 uncultured Bacteroidota bacterium
CAATTATTGCCTTATAATTATACTTTGGCGTTCAATAATCATCTAACGGGTGCTGCTTTGATGAATCCGTTTTTAATGAGAAACGAAGAGAATCCGTTGAAAAATGATATTAGCGCAGATCAATATTATTGGGGAAATAGTTTTTTGATTAAACCCATTACTAGTCCAAATGTAAAGGAAATTCAGGTGCAATTTCCAACAGATTTTAGTGGCAATTGGTTTGATTTTTATACCGATAAAGAATACAAACGAAATTCCACCGAAACCGTGACTGTCAGCGAAGATCATATCCCTGTTTTTGTAAATGGGGGAAGTTTTATTCCGATGATAAAAACGATTCAAAACACGAGCGAATACAGTTTAGATAATTTTGATTTGCATTATTATTTTGATTCATCTATGCCGCAATCTTTGAATGAACTTTATAATGATGACGGAACAACTCCTGAGGCGTATGAAAAAGGGGCGTATGAATTAATGAGTTTTGGAAGTACGATTTCAAAAAATGTTTTGAAAATTAACTTCTATAATCAAGTGGGTAAAAAATATGATTCCAAAAGCAAAACGGTTAATCTAATTGTACATAATTTAACTCCAAAAAGAATCTTTGTGAATGGTCAAGAACAGATTTATAAAACATTCCAAAACCCAATTAAAATTCCCGTTACTTGGGAAAAAGGTACTTATCCAGAAATTAAAATAGAATACTAAATCATGATAAAAAAATTAAGTTCACTCGTTTTATTTGCATTGTTAGTTTGCGGAAATGCTTATGCGCAGCAGAAAAAAGTGGTTGCTCCAAAAACTCCTTTTGTTTGGGAAAATGCCAATGTGTATTTTCTTTTGACCGACAGATTCAACAATGGTGACAAAACCAACGACCACACTTTCAACAGAACTAAAACTACTGGAAAATTGCGTGGTTTTGAAGGCGGCGATATTCGTGGTGTTATTCAAAAATTAGACGAAGGTTATTTTGACAAACTGGGTACAACCGTGATTTGGATGACGCCTATTGTAGAACAAATTCACGATGGTGTTGACGAAGGAACTGGCTTGACTTATGGCTTTCATGGCTATTGGACCCGTGATTGGAGTTCGATAGACCCTAGTTTTGGAACCAAAAAAGACTTGGCTGAATTGGTTCAAAAAGCACATGCTAAAGGAATCCGAATTATGCTCGATGCCGTGATTAATCACACTGGGCCCGTCACTGCCGAAGATCCAGTCTATCCGAGTGATTGGGTGAGAACTTCGCCGAAATGTACGTATCAATCATATAACACTTACATTAACTGCACGCTGGTTGAAAACCTTCCGGATGTAAAAACAGAAAGCAATGAAAACGTAGCACTTCCTCCTTTTTTAGTCGAAAAATGGAAAAAAGAAGGACGTTATGAAAAAGAAACGGCTTCGCTAGAGGCGTTTTTCAAGAAGACGGGCTATCCTCGTGCACCAAAATATTATATTATGAAATGGCTCTCGGATTATATCGCTAACTACGGAATTGATGGTTACCGAGTAGATACGGCAAAGCACACTACAGAAGATGTTTGGGCAGATTTTAGTAAAGTTTGTGACCGGGCTTTTGCAGATTTTAAGAAAAATAACCCAAAGAAAGTACTGGATAACAATCCGTTTTTTATGGTGGGCGAAGTTTATGGCTACAACATTGGCGGAAAGAAATTCTATGATTTTGGCGACAAGAAAGTAAATTATTTTGAAAATGGATTTGCGGGATTAATCAATTTTGCATTCCCGAATGAAGCCAAAATGAGTTATGAAGAATTGTTTTCTAAATATTCTAATATTTTGAACAATGACTTGAAAGGAAAAACGGTGATGAATTATGTTTCGTCTCACGATGACAGTAATCCGTTTGATAAAAAACGAGAAAAACCTTTTGAAAGTGCCAACAAATTATTGTTAGCTCCAGGGATTTCGCAAACCTATTATGGTGACGAAAGTGCCCGCTCGCTTGACATTGAAGGCACTCAAGGCGATGCCACATTGCGTTCAAACATGAATTGGGAAGACCTTAAAACCAATTCAAAAACTAAAGAAATAGCAGTGCACTGGCAAAAACTGAGCAACTTTAGAAAAAACCATCCAGCAGTTGGGGCAGGAATCCATGCTCAAATTTCGAGTGCTCCTTATGTATTTAGTAGCACTTTCGATAACGGAAAATTGTCAGACAAAGTTGTTGTTGGTCTTGATTTGCCCAAAGGTTTAAAAGAAATTGCAGTGGGAACAATCTTTACAAACGGCACTAAAGTAAGAGATGCTTATTCTGGAACGACTGCGGTTGTTAAGGAGGGGAGAATTCAGTTAACAACTGATTTTGAAGTGGTATTATTGGAAAAAAATTAAGTTTTGAAGATGATTCCATTAAAGAAATGCTTTTCTGTTTTACTTAGAATAGTAAAGAACTAAATTAAATATCTTGATTTTTTTTGAATGTGCTTTCCACACTTGGGGAAGAAAAATTGAAATTAGTCGGACTATAAAATGCAGGAGCTGGTGCACTAATTGCAGGAGGTAGTGAACTCATTTCAGGAGGCTGTGAACTTTTTGCAGGAGCTGGTGCACTAATTGCAGGAGGCTGTGCACTTTTTGCAGGAGCTAGTGCACTTGTTGCAGTAGGTTTTTTACTGTTTGCAGGAAGTCGTGCACTGATTTCAGGAAGTCGTGCACTGTTTGCAGAAAGATGTGAACTTATTGCAGGAGGTTGTGCACTAATTAAAGGCGTGGCTGAAAAAACTTTTGTTTAGGTGTCAATATAATAAAAAACGATAGCTCTTTTTGATTATTAGAGCTATCGTTTTGTTGTTTATTGTATTGACAAGTAGGAATTGATTTATTGAATTTCTTGGATTTATTTTAATTTGAAAGGTGTATTTTTATTTTACTTTTTTGAAACTGATTCCTTTTATTTGCTCAAATTCTGGACTTGTCGCTTTGAAAACTGATTTGATGTATTTTTTTATTTGAGCTGCTACATCTGTAAGCCCTGTGTTTTCGTCATAGAGGGTTTTGTTGCGCGCAATTCGGGCGTTGCTAACGTTCGTATAAGCAGATACAACGGCTTTGTTTTTAAGTTTTAGTGCCGTAAGTTTAGCATTTAAAGTTGTTACTTTGAGTTCGTTTTCGTTTGGAGCATAACTTGGCTCGGTTTGAATAATTGCGATTAATCCTTCGAAGTGTTCTATTATTAGATCAAAAGATCTTTGACTGGAGCTTATTGTTTTTGGGGCAGATTGATCTGAACTGACTGGTTTTTCTTCTATTGGTGTGGCTCTTTTTCCTTGAATTTTACGCAATAATGTTTTTGCATTTTTGATTTTTTGAGGAGCAGCATCGGTAACTTCGAGTGCGTTAAAGATTCTTGATGACAAGCTACTTATTGTTTGAAACTCTATGCTTCTTTCGTTGACTGCGTTGTTATATAAAGTGTTTTTCGTGATTACGTCACTAAGTCTTGACTGCGAAAGGGTGATTAGTGCGTTGAGTTGCGGAAGTTTTAGGATTGTTTTTGAAGGGTTGTAGGAGGTTCCAAAACCCATTACGAAATCTGTTAGACTAACGAAGTTAGCTACGTTTTTTGCGTGACCTGTTTCTGATGTTGAAGCCATAATATTTTTTTTATTGGGTTAATTAATAATTTAATTGTGATTCAAAAATAAAGTTTTTTTATAAAACGCCAAAAAAAAATTAAATATTTTTAATGTTAGGAATTATTTTTTAACAGATTTGGTTTTTGTGAGGTTGTGGAACGGTTTTTTTATATATTTGGGAGGTGGTTTATAAATAGAATTATTATGCGGAAATTAATTTTATCTAAAATATTTAGAATTTTAATGTTGATATTATCTATTTCTGTTTATGGACAAAACATAGACATTGGAAAAGAATGTAGAGCCATTCAATTTGTAAATAAAGATTCAATAAATAGTATCTCTAAACTAACTCCAATTTACAATAAGAGAGGATTTTTATTGGTTACAAATGGAGTTTATGATTTTATTATTGATGGAAAAAAATATTTTCAATCAATTGTTTTGAGAATTGAAAATGATAGATTTTATATTTCAAAAAATTGGGAATCAAAAACTGAAAATGAGATAATTTCAGATACAGTTGAAGTTTCAATCAATCAAGAAATAAGAATTAGAACTGTTTCTATAGATAAAGGTATTGGGAATATTCCATCAAGAACTAATCCCAAAATTTACAAGGTGTCAATTATTAAATCAGACTTTTGTCGATTTAAAAATGTAGAAATATTAAGTAAAGGGATTAAATATTTTGGACATTATTATTTTACTGAAATAGGAATAAAAAAGATACTAATTTTAGACCAAAAAGCTTTATTATGTGAAGAAAATGGAGAATTTATATTGAGAAGAAGTTAAATTCTAACTAATATTTTTTTCTAAGAACTTAAATAAAATTGGAATAACAAACTTTATGTAAGAATAAATTAAAGAAGTTGAGCGATAGTAAATTTATTTTCTTTGAGAATTTCATTAATTAAAAACCAAATGGTAGTGATTTATTTTGAAAAAAATAATGAAACCAAAATACGAGCTAAGATTAAAATTCATTTTGTATTTTTGTGTTTTAAAAATTGAAATGATGACAAACATAGCTTTAAAAATAAACGAACGAACCAAATCTGGAAAAACACTTCTTTCATTGATTAAATCGTTTACTGATAAAAACAATGGAGTTGAAATATATGATATTCCAAATTTTGAAACAGTAAAAGCAATGTATGATGCTGAAAACAAAATAAAAACTACTAAATCAAAAAACTCAAAAGATCTATTTAATAAATTAGGTATTTAATGTACTCTTTGGTTTATACTTCAAGATTTAAGAAAGATATTAGGCTTTGCAAAAAAAGGAATTATAATTTTTCTGAACTCAAATTAGTAATCGAAATACTTGAAATCACAGGCAAACTTCCTGAAAAATATAAACCACATACATTAAGCGGTAACTTTTCAAAACACTGGGAGTGTCATATAAAACCAGATTGGTTGCTAATTTGGTTACAAAATAATGATAGTAAAGAAATAACCCTAGTAAGAACAGGAACACATAGTGATTTATTTTGAATATGTGATTTTCAATAAAAAAACCATCAAAAGCACTTTGATGGTTTTTGTTTTTTAGGCAAAAAATTGTTCAGAATGGTTAAAACTATAAACTTTTTTCAAATAAACCAAGTGTTCCGCCTACCCAATCTTTGTCCATGTTGCATTTAACGCCAATCATTAAACCATTAATCAAAATCTCCAATTTCGTTAAAGCGATAAAATTTATCTGAATTTTACAACTGTGGTTTAATAACTTCAATATAAAACAATTTTTTCAAAAGTTAAGAACCGAATTTAGATATTATTTCAACAAGAAATTAAGCCCAACGTTAAAAGCACCTCTATTGTTGGTCAAGTTGGTGCCGTCAGTGGTTTTAGCGATATTTGAAATTCCACCTTGATAATCATATTCAAGCATCAGTTTCATTTGATCAGACAGTGGGAATTTTACCCCAACATTAAGTGCAAGTCCAAAATCAGAACTGTTAAATTCTTTGGATAAATCGTTATTTAGTCTTGTGTCTCTTGCGCTACTAAGAAATCCTTGATAAAAACCAAAACTGAGATACCAATTTCTGTCGGCTCCAAAATGCCAATTAGCCATCACGGGAATAGTAATATAATTAATTTCAAAGTCGGTTCTATAAGTATAGCTAGTTCCGTCACCATAATAATTATATAGTGTCAGCGTGCTGTTATTAAATCCTTTTCGGTCATAAATTATTTTTGCTTTTAAGCCCCATGATTTAGAGAAATAATATTCAGCAGTAGCTCCCAAATTGAAAGTTCTTCTATAATCAGATGAATTTCCTTTATTGTCAACAACTCTTGATGAATTGTAGCCTAGTTGAAAACCCATTTCGATATTGTCTTTCTTTTGTGCAAATATGTTTATTGTCACACAAAACATTACTAAAACGACTAGTTTAATTGATTTCATAATCTTTGTTTTTGGGTTAGAATTAATTTTAATTAAGCAAATCTATAATTTTTAAGCAGAAAAAAAAATAATTTATGATTTTCGTTGCAGTGTTTCCATGACATAATCGTGCATTACTTCTCTATAATCAAGATGCGTGACCATTCTGAGTTTGCCGTGTCCCATAGAACTAATATGAATGCCGCGTTGTTTTAGCGTTTCAACAACTGCACGTTCATCAATTGAAGGTTGTACTTCAAAAATTAGAATATTAGTTTCAATTGGTTCAACTCTTGCGACCCATGATAGCTGAGATAAAGCTTGTCCGAGTTCTTTTGCCCGACGGTGATCGTCTGCCAATCTTTCTATATGATTATCTAAAGCATAAATTCCTGCTGCTGCCAAATAGCCCACTTGACGCATTCCGCCACCCAAAATTTTACGAATCCGCAGAGCTCTGTGAATAGTTTCATTGTCTGAAATTAACAAGGAACCAATTGGCGCGCCAAGTCCTTTTGACAAACAAACCGAAATGGTGTCAAAGATTTGACCGTAATGTTTTGGAGATTGTTTTTTTGCTACAAGTGCATTCCAAATTCGAGCACCATCTAAATGGAATTTCAAGTTATTGGCAAGACATACTTTTTTTATTTCGACCAAATCTTCAATTTCATAACAAGCACCGCCACCTTTATTTGTAGTATTTTCAACACAAACCAAACTCGTTTTTGGGCTGTGATAAAACTCAGGATCATTAATTGCAGCAGCGACTTGAGGTGCTTTAATCATGCCTCGATTGCCTTCTAAAAGCTGACAAGAAACACCACTGTTGAAAGAAACGCCACCGCCTTCATAGTTATAAACATGTGCCCATTTATCGGCAATTAACTGTTCGCCAGGTTGCGTATGGAGTTTGATAGCCGTTTGATTTGCCATAGTTCCCGACGGAAAAAATAAAGCCGCTTCCATTCCAAATAGTGCGGCAACTTTATCTTGAAGTTCGTTAACGGTTGGGTCTTGTTTATAAACATCGTCGCCCACTTTTGCCTGAAACATATATTGCAACATTTCGGGTGTTGGCTTGGTCACCGTGTCACTAACTAAATTTATTTCCATAATGTAAAAATGAAATGCTATTTTTGCGCCACAAAACTACAATAATTATGACAAATACCGAACAAATAAAAGGTATTGTGGAGCGCCTTGGTGCGTTGAGGAGGTATCTTTGACGTTGATGCCAAATTAATTGAAATTATAAACGAAGAAGAAAAAACATTTGCTCCCGATTTTTGGAATAATGCCAAAGAAGCAGAGCAGATTGTAAAAAACCTACGCTCGAAAAAGAAATGGGTAGAAGATTATAACAAAGCAGTCGAATTTGCCGACGAGCTTCAACTTGCCTACGACTTTTATAAAGAAGGAGAACTCACAGAAGCCGAACTCGACGAACAATATTTGTTGACCAATTCGCATATCGAAGCTATTGAATTTAAGAATATGCTTTCAGACGAAGGTGACAGTTTGAGTGCCGTACTCCAAATTACTGCAGGAGCTGGAGGCACAGAAAGTTGTGATTGGGCACAAATGCTGATGCGAATGTACATGATGTGGGGCGAAAAAGAAGGCTATAAAATCAAAGAACTCAATTTCCAGAAAGGCGAAGCTGCAGGAATCAAAACCGTAACGCTCGAATTTGAAGGCGATTATTCATTTGGTTATCTCAAAGGCGAAAACGGAGTTCATAGATTGGTTCGAATATCCCCTTTTGACAGCAATGCTAAAAGACATACTTCATTTGTGTCTGTATATGTCTATCCACTAGCAGATGATAGTATTCAAATTGAAATTAGTCCAGCCGATATTTCTTGGGAAACCATGAGATCTAGTGGTGCTGGAGGTCAAAACGTTAATAAGGTTGAGACCGCAGTTAGACTTCGCCACCACCCAACTGGAATAATTATTGAAAACTCCGAGACTCGTTCGCAATTAGATAATAAAACCAAAGCAATGCAATTATTAAAGTCGCAGTTGTATGAAATTGAGTTGAAGAAAAAGCAAGCGTTACGAGATGAGATTGAGGCAAACAAAATGAAAATTGAATGGGGTTCGCAGATTAGAAATTATGTCATGCACCCCTACAAATTGGTTAAAGATGTGCGGACTGCCAAAGAAACCAGCGATGTAGAAGCGGTGATGAACGGCGAAATAGATTTATTCTTGAAAGCCTACTTAATGATGATGGGACAAAAGGAAGATTAAAATTAAAAATAGAATTTTCAAATTATTGATTTCTATTACAAAAAACAGTTTATGATTATTCAAAAAACAAGAGAAGAAATTGAACTAATGCGTGAAAGCGCATTAATTGTCTCAAAAACATTAGGAATGATTGCTCGCGAAATTAAACCTGGCGTTACGACATTATATTTAGACAAACTGGCCGAAACTTTCATAAGAGACCACGGAGCAGAACCCAGTTTTTTGGGGCTTTACGGATTTCCAAATTCGCTTTGCATGAGTCCAAATGCGCAGGTAGTTCATGGAATTCCAAACAACAGAGCACTAGAGCATGGCGATGTAATCTCGGTTGATTGTGGCGCATATAAAAATGGGTTTCACGGCGATCATGCCTACAGTTTTGAGATTGGCGAAGTTGCTCCTGAAGTAAAAAAACTACTTCAGGTAACCAAAGAATCGCTTTACGTTGGCATAAGAGAGTTTAAAATCGGAAACCGTGTTGAAGATGTGGGTAATGCTATTCAAAAATATACAGAATCTCACGGCTACGGTGTTGTTCGTGAATTGGTAGGTCATGGATTAGGAAAAAAAATGCACGAAGATCCCGAAATGCCCAATTATGGAAAACGTGGAAGAGGTAAACTTTTTGTAGAAGGAATGGTCGTTGCAATAGAACCAATGATAAATATGGGAACCAAAAACATCAAGCAGCTTAAAGACGGTTGGACAATTCTGACAGCCGATGGAAAACCAAGTGCCCATTTTGAACACGATGTTGCGATTATTAACGGCAAACCCGAATTACTTTCTACTTTTAAATATGTCTATGAAGCATTAGGAATTGAGAGTAACGAAGAAGAAGAATTTAAAAATATTTTCGATTAATTTATTATCAATTAATTTATGTTTAAACTTATTCTCAACACAATTCCAAGACCGTTATTAATTCAGCTAAGTATTTTAGTGCGACCATTATTAGCGTTCTATTACAAAGGTTCTCGATTTACAGACCCAATTGACGGCAAAAGCTTTAGAAAACTATTGCCTTATGGATATGAAAAACAACGTGAAAATGTGCTTTCTCCTAGCACACTTTCGTTAGAAAGGCACCGACTTTTTTGGTTATTTCTTAAAAATGAAACTACATTTTTTACTGCAACAGAAAAAACGAAAGTGCTACACTTTGCCCCCGAACAAGAATTTTATAAACGATTCAAAAAACAAGTAAATCTGGACTATGTAACTACCGATTTGCTATCGCCGCTTGCCGATGTAAAAGCAGATATTTGTAATTTACCTTTTGAAGACAACGAATTTGATTACATTTTTTGCAACCATGTTTTAGAACATATTCCTGACGATACAAAAGCAATGCAAGAGCTTCATAGAGTTATGAAGCCAAGTGGAATGGGCATTTTTCAAATTCCGCAAGATATGAATAGAGCTACTACTTTTTCTGATGATTCAATTACTGATGCTAAACAACGGGCAAAAATTTTTGGACAATACGACCACGTAAGAATTTACGGGCGAGATTATTTTGATAAATTGAGAAGTATTGGTTTTGTTGTTGACGAGGTAGATTATACTAATGAAATCGAACCAGAATTAGTTACAGAATACTGTCTTGCCAAAGGTGAAATTATTCCTGTTTGTTATAAAAAATAAATTTGAACAATAAATCATTTACTATTTTGTTATATTTACCAAACTTTAATTTAATAGTTTATGTTTAAATCGTTTTGTCTTTTGTTTTTTGTTTTTGTTAACTTTTTTTCCTATTCTCAAAACGATAAAGTTGAAAAAGAAGTATTGCCTCCATATAATATAAAAACAGTTCAATTTATTCAAAATGATCAAAATGTAACTCCGGTTTTTCAATTAGGAGATTCGTTTCAATTTTCGTTTGATGATTTGTTTGGCAATGAAGCCAATTATTATTATAGCATTGTGCTGTGTGATTATAATTGGAAACCATCAGAATTATCTCGAAATGAATACTTAGTTGGATTTGACGAACAACGAATTCAAGATTATACAAACTCATTTAATACGCTTCAAATTTATTCTCATTATAGTTTTTCTCTCCCAAATCGATTAACACAATGCAAAGTAAGCGGCAACTACATGCTTAAAATTTTGAATGATGACAAAGAAGTGGTTTTCTCTAGAAAATTTATTTTATACGAAAATTTAGTAAGTGTTCCAGTTCAAGTTCGCAGAGCTAGAACAGGATTAGACTTAAACACAAAGCATGATTTAGATTTTTCGATTACTTCAAAAGCAATAAATTTTCAAAATCCGGTTGGTAATGTAAA
>CAIXNQ010000091.1 GCA_903920835.1 uncultured Bacteroidota bacterium
GTCGAGAAAACCTCGAAACCATCAGTTTCCTCAAAGAATTAAACGAAGAACTCTACACCCGTTTTGACGGAATCCAAACCATTGCCGAAGAAAGCACCGCTTTCCCAATGGTTTCTAAACCCGTCTTTGAGGGTGGGCTCGGTTTCGGAATGAAATGGATGATGGGCTGGATGCACGACACATTAAATTACTTTCAAAAAGAAACTTTTTATCGAAAATACCACCAAAACGACATCACTTTCAGTACAACTTACGCATTTACTGAAAATTTTATGCTGCCTTTATCTCACGACGAAGTTGTTTATGGCAAAGGCTCTTTAATAAACAAAATGCCGGGCGACGAATGGCAAAAGTTTGCTAATCTTCGCTTGCTTTATGGTTATATGTTCACCCACCCGGGCACTAAATTGCTCTTCATGGGTGCCGAAATTGCCCAAAGCAACGAATGGAACTTCGAGACGAGCCTCGATTGGCACCTTTTGCAGTTCGATTTTCACAAAGGCATCAAGCAAATCATCACCGACCTCAATGGTCTCTACAAATCGCAACCCGCTTTATATCAAAAACAATTCAGTCCCGAAGGCTTCGAGTGGATTAGCTATGACGACAGTCAAAATTCCGTTCTAGTCTATCTCAGAAAAGGCAACAACCCAAAAGAAAACCTACTGGTTTGTTGCAATTTCACTCCTGTTGTTCGAGAAGACTATCAAATTGGTCTTCCTTCAAAAGCCAAACTGACACTTTTGTTCAACAGCGACGAAACCCAATATGGCGGCAGTGGCATTGGGCTAAAGTCGGCAAAAGTTAAAAAAGAACCGTTCCATGGTCGGGATTATTCTACCCAAATAATCCTTCCGCCCCTCGGATTTGTGGTCTATAAACTAGGCTAAAAACAAAACAAGTCGCATAGTATTTCAAAATACGCTGCGACTTTTTTTATTTGAATTAGAAAAAACAATTTCTCGAAAACGTTATTGTTAAAAATTACTTCAATTTCATGAAGTTCGTTTCGCATTAATTTTTAAATTTGAAGTCAAGACCAAAATTTATATAATATGATCATCAATACCCAACTCGAACACAAAGGCGACCTTTTTCCTTCCAAGATAATCAGCTACAAACAAGAAGTTGACTCAATTGATTTCAACACCGACAACAATGTTATCCTTCGAGTGACCGTACTTAGAGACAGCATGATTCGTTTTCGCTTCACTGCCAAAGGCTATTTCAGCAATGACTTTTCTTATGCCATCGACAAATCTCAATCTCACGGCTACAACCTTCTTGAAGTAACCGATGAAACCGATCATTACAGAATCAGAACCAGCAAAGTATATGTAGTTGTTCAAAAACACGACCTTCGGGTAGGCATTTATGACCTCAACGACAATGCTATCCTCGAAGACGAAATCGGTTTTCACTGGGAAGAATGCTATGAATATGGTGGAAATATCGTAAAAATGAGCAAGACCTCTCATGACGGCGAGAGCTTTTATGGTTTGGGCGACAGGCAACACATCTTAATCTTAAAGGCAAACGTCTCGAAAATTGGGCTACCGATCAGTACGCTTTTTCGAGAGATCAAGAACCTTTATATAAAGTTGTCCCTTTCTATATTGGGCTTCACAGCGATAAGGCTTATGGTGTTTTCTTCGACAACACCTTTCGCTCCTATTTTGATTTCAGTCACGAGCGCAAAGGCGTTACGAGCTTTTGGGCAGACGGTGGCGAAATGAATTACTACTTTATTTATGGTCCTAAAATGAGCGATGTGGTCACTACCTACACCCATTTGACAGGCAAACCAGAACTGCCACCCCTTTGGACTTTAGGTTACCACCAATGCAAATGGAGTTATTTCCCCGAAAGTAAAGTTAAAGAAGTAACCGACCGCTTTCGTGCACTCCAGATTCCTTGCGACGCCATCTACCTCGACATTGATTATATGGAAGGTTTTCGTTGCTTTACTTGGAGCAAAGAATATTTTCCAGACCCAAAAAGAATGGTTGCCGAGCTGGCAAAAGATGGTTTCAAGACCGTTGTTATCATCGACCCAGGCATCAAAATCGACAGTGAATACAGTGTTTATAAAGAAGCCCTCGAAAAAGACTATTTCTGCAAGCGTGCCGACGGCCCTTATATGAAAGGAAAAGTATGGCCTGGCGAATGTAACTTCCCCGACTATACCAATCCAGATGTTCGCGAGTGGTGGGCAGGACTTTTTAAAGAACTTGTTTCAGAAATTGGTGTCAAAGGCGTGTGGAACGATATGAATGAACCCGCCGTGATGGAAGTTCCCACCAAGACGTTCCCTCTTGACGTGCGTCATAATTATGATGGCAACAATTGCAGCCACAGAAAAGCCCACAATGTTTATGGAACCCAAATGGCGCGTGCAACTTATGAAGGTGTTAAGCGATTTGCCTACCCAAAACGTCCTTTTATTATAACCCGTTCTGCATATTCGGGTGCACAACGCTACACTTCGTCTTGGACCGGCGATAATGTTGCCTCTTGGGAACATCTTTGGATTGCCAACATTCAAATGCAACGCATGTCGATTTCTGGAATGGGCTTCACCGGTTCAGATATTGGCGGTTTTGCCGAACAACCCTCCGCCGAGCTTTATGCCCGCTGGATTCAGCTAGGAGTTTTCCATCCGTTTTGCAGAACTCATTCATCAGGACATCATGGCGAGCAAGAACCTTGGAGCTTTGGCGAAGAAGTTATTGATATTACTCGAAAATTTGTCAATCTTCGCTACGAACTCCTCCCCTATCTCTACACCATGTTTTGGCAATATATTAATGATGGTGTCCCAATGCTCAAGCCTTTGGTTTATTATGATCAAGAAGATTTACAAACACACTACCGCACCGATGAATTCCTTTTCGGTAATCAAATTTTGGTTTGCCCAATCCTTGAACCCAACGCTCAGGGCCGAAGAATGTATCTTCCAGCAGGCAATTGGTACAATTTCTGGACCAATGAACTCGTTAAAGGTAAAAAAGAACTTTGGGTAGCTACAGATTTTGATCAAATTCCAATATTTATCAAAGAAGGAGCTATCATTCCGAAATATCCAGTGCAACAATATGTCGGTCAAATCGAAAATCCAGAACTAACCCTCGATGTTTATTATAAATTAGGGAAAGAAAAATCCTATGTTTATGAAGATGCCCACGATGGTTATGATTATAACAAAGGAAGATACAGCTACAAAACCTTTAGTCTAAACGGAAAAGAAAACGAACTGATAATTACGCAACACAAAGAAGGCACTTTTGAAACCCAATACCAAACCATCAAACTCAACATTAAAGGTTTGCCTTTTGAAATTAAAGGAATCGAAATAGACAACGAAGAAATTGTTATCGACAAAAACGCTTTGCAACTTTCAGATGGATTTGTCATCGAAAAAGACTTTACTGAGCTACATTTTATTGGTGTTTAATAAATTTGACTAGAAGAAAATTAATTTTTCATAGATGATTTGGTTTCACGAAACAGAAACCTTCTAAAAATATAAGAAAATTTAAAGCCAATACTATTAAAAATTAAAGCTTAAAGCCTTCATATTGATTTTAGTTTTAGCACTGTTTTTTTTTTATTAAATCACTTTTTAGAATTAAACTTATAAAATTCACTCAATGACCCTAAAAAAAAGCTGTCCTAGTAAATTAGGACAGCTTTATTATTTTAAAAGATTGTAATAATATTTATAATCTTAAATTAGCAAATTGAAATTGTAGAATTAAATAGAAATTCGCGAATTTGCGTTGATTTTATTTCACCGACATTAACTCTACATCAAAAATCAATGTAGCATTAGGTGGAATTGCTCCACCAGCACCACGAGAACCATAAGCCAAATGCGAAGGAATAACAAAACGGGCTTTGTCGCCTTCTTGCAACAACGCTATGCCTTCGTCCCAACCTTCAATAACGTTGCCTTGACCCAATGGAAATTCAATTGGTTTCTTTCTTGGATAAGAACTATCAAATACTTTTCCGTCTGCTAGTTGCCCGGTGTAGTGAACAGCAACTGTTTTTCCGTTTTCAGCTTTCTTGCCACTACCTTTTTGAATCATTTTATAGCGTAAACCACTTTCTGTTTTCTCAAATCCTGCCGCTAAACTTTCCATTATGGCTTCGGCAGCTTCTTTTTCCGCGGCTTCTCTTTTGGCTCTCGATCCTTCAAAGGTTCTAAAAGCTTCAATGGCGTTCCATTGTTGTGCTTCATCGCCCATTCTAATGATTTCTAGATTTTCAATAATATCGCCTTGTGCAATATCATCAACTACTGTTTGTCCTTCAACTACGTGACCAAAAACAGTGTGTTTGTTGTCTAACCAATCCGTAGGAACATGTGTAATAAAAAATTGAGACCCATTGCTTGCTGGCCCGGAGTTAGCCATTGACAATACTCCTGGACGATTATGACGTAGATCTGGGTGAAATTCATCATCAAAGCTATAGCCAGGACCACCAGTTCCTGTTCCTTGAGGACACCCCCCTTGAATCATAAAATCAGGAATGACACGGTGAAATTTCAAACCATCATAATATTTGTTTCCTTGAGGTTTAATTTTGTTTTCAAGATTTCCTTCGGCAAGTCCTACAAAATTTCCGACAGTTCCAGGAGTCAAATCGTGTGTTAGTTTAACAATTATTGCTCCTTTTGTGGTATTGAATTTGGCGTATATACCGTTTTCCATAATGTTTTTATTTTTTAATTTATGAGTGGCAAAACTACAAAATTAATTAGCAAAATTGCCTAAATGAATAATCAAACAATTGTTGATTTACTTTTTTTCTACCAATCCAGAAATTCTTAAATAGGGTTCAATCTGCATATCATGACCAATAAAAGCTTTAAAAGCTTTGTTTAAATCGACACTATTCCCAACAGATAAAATATATTTTCTGAATCGTTCGCAATTAGCTCTTGTCATTCCACCATGGGCTTGCATCCAATCGAAAGCATTATAATCAAGTGTTTTTGACCAAGTGTAAGCATAATAACCTGCGCTATAGCCACCACCCCAAATGTGAGCAAAGTAGGGTGTATGATAACGTGTTGGAACTTCTGTAACTAACAAGCCATATTTTTGAAGTGCTTCGGTTTCAAAAGTCAATGTAGGTTTAAAATCAGATTCTTTTTCAACACTATGCCAAGCCATGTCAAGGGTTGATGCCGCTAATAATTCTGTAACTTGATAACCTTTATTGAAAGTTTCAGCTTTTTGAATTTTATTAATCAATGCCTTCGTAATAACTTCTTTAGCTTTGTAATGAATAGCATAATTTTTAAGCACCGCTGGGTCTAAAGCTGCGTGTTCATTTATTTGAGACGGAAATTCTACATAATCACGAGGTACAGAAGTTCCAGAAAGACTCGGATAATTTTGATTGGCAAATAAGCCATGAAGCGTATGACCAAATTCATGAAACATAGTCGTCACATCATCAAAACTAATTAAAGAAGGATTGCCATCAACGGGTTTTGCAAAATTATAAACATTAACAATGACAGGTTTTTGTTTTAAATAATGCGATTGGCTTACAAAATTATTCATCCAAGCACCACCACTTTTGTTATCTCGTGTATAAAAATCTAAATAGTAAATCGCAATTGAAGTGCCGTCGTTGTCAAAAACTTCATAAACTTTTACATCAGGATTATAGACAGGAAAATCTTTACGCTCTTTAAAAGTAATTCCATACATGGTTTTGGCAGCAAAGAAAACGCCATTTTCAAGCACACTTTTAATCTCAAAATAAGGTTTAATTTGGCTTTCATCAAGATCATATTTTGCTTTTCGGACTTGCTCTGCATAGAAATCCCAATCCCAAGGAGCAAGTTTGAATCCTCCTTTTTGAGCATCAATTAAATTTTGAATTTCTTTTGCTTCTTCTTTAGCTTTAGCAACCGCAGGAGTTGCAATTTTTGCTAACAAATCCATAGCTGCTGCTGGTTTTTGTGCCATTTGGTCTTGTAGTCGCCATTCGGCAAAGCTCTTTTTGCCCATCAATTGTGCTTTTTGCAATCTCAATTTTGCCATTTGTTCCAGTGTTGTTCTAGTGTCGCCGTCATCATTTTTTTCAGCACGATTCCATGAGGCTTTAAATAATTTTTCTCTAGTAGCGCGATTTTTAAGGCTTGACAGTAATGGTTGTTGGGTAGTGTTTTGCAAACCGATTAAATATTTACCCTCGTGATTGGCTTCTTTAGCTTTATCTTTTGCTGCAGCCAATTCTGCTTCAGAAAGTCCGTCAAGTTCGGCAGCGGTGTCAAATAATACAGCTCCATTTTTACGTGCTAGTAGCAATTTGTTGCTGTAAACAGTGCTGAGTGTTGCCAATTCCTCATTAATTTTTTTCATTTTTTCTTTGTTGGCTTCGGTCAAATTAGCACCCGCCAATTCAAATTGTTGCAAATAATATTGCGTTAACTTTTTGTCCTCATCTTTCAATGCGTTCAAATCAATAGCTTTAATTCGGTTATAAAGTTTGCTGTTCAAATAAATTTTGTCGCTATGAGCAGAAAATATTGGGGCATATTTCTCATCAATAGCTTGTAGCGTAGGATTAGTGTTCGCACCAGTTAAATTATAAAAAACACTTGTAGCACGAGTTAAATCGGTACCACAAATATCGAGTTCAAGCACCGTGTTTTCAAAAGAAGGCGTTGCTGGATTATCAGCAATTTTTGCTATTTCTTTGTCATGAATCGCCATACTCAAGTCGAAAGCAGGAGCAAAATGTTCGTCTTTAATAATATCAAAAGGTGGCGATTGATACTGCAAAGTACTTTTTTGTAATAAAGGATTGGTCATTTGATCAGATTTAGATTGTGCATAAACAGCGGAAAAAAAAGTCATAGCAACAACTGCAACAAGCGTGCTTGACAAAATTATTTTAGAAATAGAAGTCATATATATTGTATAAAAAATAAGGTTATAAAAGTAAATTAAAAAACCGAATTACATTAATTTGAATCAAATTTTAATGAAATCCTGAAAATTTCAAACAATCAATTGTTTAAAAAAATTCACTTTTACTACAGCACTTCAATTATATTCAATAAACAACAATTTTATTAAATAAAATTATCTTCGTTTTTATTATTTATTTAAATTTGGAAAATAATTAACCATATCCTAAGAAATGAAAATGTTACATATCAAACATAAACTAAATATAGGTTTAATATTTTACCTATTAATTACTCAGAGTTGTTTGGCACAACTTGCAAATTTTTCATTAACGGTAACTCACACTAACGAGACTTGTACTGCAAATGGTTCTTTGATATTTAATGTTACAAATACTACTGCTGGTGCTCAAATTGTCTATACAGTCTATCGGCTTTCAAATTTAACTTCTCCTTTAACCAATCAAACTGGCACTACTTTTAATGGTTTAGTAGCAGATGACTATAAAGTTATAGCTACTCAAACATTAGGCAATTTGTCTAATACCCAAGAACAAAACGTTACCATTACAAGTTCAGTAGTGTTGTTAAGTTATCAGCTCATTGGTAAAGACGAAGTTTGTGGTAATGATGGTAAAATTACTGTTAATACTACTAGTGGTTCACCAGTAAATTACGAAATTATATTAGGTCCAATATTAAAACCATTGCAAACTTCAAATATTTTTACGGGTCTAAAAGCAGGACTTTATAATGTTAGGGTTCATGATGCCTGTGGAGAAGCACTTGTACAAACTTTTACATTAGCTTATTCACCTTCTGATTTATCAAATAATATTCAAACCTTTATTAATCCTATTGATTGTAATCATTCTACCTTTTATTTAGCAATCTCTAGTGGTACAGGAGGTTTGATTTCTTATCCGCTCCAAATGCAACTTACACTCCAACCACCATCTGGAAATTTACAAATATATAATCAAACTATAAACGATGGAAATTATATCACTCAAAACATTTCCCTTTCTGGAAACCAAGTATATTCTTACTCAGTTATCATAACTGATTTTTGTGGTAAATCAGCAACATCTTCTGGATCTGTAATTAACCCCGCAGCAACTCCGCCAGATATAATTTCAATTGATCTCAAATGTACAACAACTTCATTAGAAGCGCAAAATGCGCAAAGTGCTACGATTACTGTAGCTCCTTCAACTTTTAATAATCAACTACCTTACTCGTTTTCTACTAGTGCCTCTGGCTTTTTAGAAGTAAATAATGTTCCTTATGGTGTTTACACTGTTGTAGTTGTAGATATATGTGGTGTTTCTCATACAATTACAAGGAAATTTGACCCACCAAATAGCTCAATTAATCCACAAATTATAGAAGGATGTGCTTTGAATGTAGGCACTATTTTAATAGCTCCTTCTGTTGGAATTCAGAGTATAGTTTTAATTAATGCCCCAATTAATTACTCAGGAAACTTGCCTTTAGATTTAACAAATATGATTAATCCTACAAATAATAACAGTTTGTCAATGGGTAATTTGCCTATAGGTTCCTATACTTTTCAAACTATAGATACTTGCGGAAATAATAACAATGTTAGTGTAAACATTGATGGATATCAAGAAACTACTGATTATACAGTATTCCCTCATTGTGGTTCGTTTGATTTGCAACTTAATCATACAAGCAATGGTCCTGGTGCTATTTTTTGTTTACAAAAACTCAATACAATAACAAATGAATGGTGTCATCCGCAAACAGGAGTAGCTTATCTAATTGGAGACAATCTAGATAGCAGTAATTCACTATTATTACAGAACAATGTTATAAATTATAACTTAGCATTTATTGGTAAGTTTAGAATTGTAAAATCGAGTGTTGTTTTTGGATCTACAAGTACTAGTGAAATATGTAACAATACTATTAAAGAATTTGAATTTTTTGGAGCACCAAAAATTAATGATATATATAGCTTTAACTGCAATAATAGTTCACTAAATGTTTTTGTAGATGCTATCGGAATTGCTCCACTGCATTATGAAATTAGAGAGAAAAACGGTGTTCCATTTTATGTAAACAATGGAACAGTTAGCAACTTTAATGGTCTATCTCCGGGGATTTATAAATTTAGAGTTACTGATTCTTGTGGGAATTTTGTTAATAGTTACCACGATATTTCTGTACAATATCCATTATCGTTATCAAATTCTAACTTTTGTCCAGGACAAAATGCATATTTGTCGGTTCAAAACTTTCAGTTTTTGACTTATCGTTGGTGGGAACAAAATCATCCAGCTAATTATTTAAGCAATACAAATGTTTTGAATTTTCCTTCCTTTAATCCAGCTACGCAAGCAGGTAATTATCATATAACCATCACTTTTCCTAATGGAAGTACATGTCCAAATTTTAGTATGAATTATGTTGTTTCTTCCAATACTGCTCCACCTAATGCTGGTTTAGACAATACTAATACTTCATTTTGTGGTTCTAACGGCACTTTAAATTTGAATACATTATTGGTAGCTCCTTTTGATACGGGTGGCACTTGGCAGGAAATTACTTCGAGCGGTTCATTAACTAATAATTTATGGAATTCTACTTCTGCACCAACTGGAATTTATAAATTCAAATATACGGTTTCGGGCTATTGCAATTTGTCTGACGATGCCATGGTTTCAGTAGAATTAAGAGAAGTTCCATCAGCACCTATAATTACTGGAACAAATGCTTTATGCGAAAGTCAAACTTTGCAACTTTATGCAAGTGCTGCTGCAAATTCAATTTTTTCTTGGACGGGACCTGCAAACTTTTCATCAACAGATCAAAATCCAGCGTTGAATAATATTACTAGTCAAAACACTGGTTTATATAAAGTAAAAGTTGCTTTAAACGGTTGTGAATCTTTAATATCCAATTATCCTGTAGTAGTAAATAAAAATCCTCAATTTGCAATAAATAGCTATTGTGATGGCAATGTTTATAAAGTTGAAGCAACGCCTTTGTCTAATTCTTTTCTTGTAAATAATGCTATATTTAACTGGTCTGGACCTGACGGCTATGTAAGTCACGAAAATCCGATTGATTTAACACGAAAGCCTAAAGGAATTTATGATCTTGAAATAATACTTCAGACTACTAATTGCTCAAATTCACAACCAATTACTATTGGTTCTAATTTATGTGACATTCAAAAAGGGATCTCTGCAAACACCGATGGAAATAACGACGATTTTGATTTGACTGCTTTAAAAGTAATCCCAAAATTTGAAATCTACAATCGATATGGTGTTCTGGTTTTTAATCAAGATGGCTATACCAAACAGTGGCATGGTCAAGACAACAGTGGTAATCAACTGCCAACTGGAACATATTATTATTTTTTTGTTACTGAAAGTAACGAAGCAAAAACTGGTTGGATTTATGTAAGCAAAGACTAAAACTCTTTTGTTCAATTAAATTTAAAAAAAAGGAGCAACAATGAATTTTGTTGCTCCTTTTTTACATCAATATTTTTTTTATAAATCTAAAGTTTAACACTACAGTTATTTTATATTTAAAAAAGTAATCTTAAAAAAAAGGAAATAAATCACAATGCTTACTGACGGCAACGGGAAACTTCCTGATGGCGTGTGGCAATTGCCTGAATTGCTTAGAGATGACAAGAGTTAAAGCTACTCAAACCGCAATGCTTTCGAAGGGGTAACTTTAGTAATAATATAGGACGGAATCAAAAGAAAAAGTAGCGTTATCAAAGCGGTGCCTATGTTAAGAAGTAAGAAATAGCCCCAATCGAGTGCAACTGGTGCAACATTGACATAATAATTCTCGGGCGGGAGTTTAATAACACTAAAGTATTTTTGGATTAAAAGTAAACCAATCCCGATGATGTTGCCCCACAGCATTCCATTCAATATAATATTTGATGCGTTAATGAGAAATATATTTCTAATTGTCCAGTTTGTTGCGCCCAGCGCTTTGAGAATCCCAATCATTTGGGTGCGCTCCAGAATAATAACCAATAATGCTACAATTATATTGATAGTTGCAACAAGAATCATAATTATGAGGATGGTCAAAATATTGAAATCAAAAAGCTGCAACCAGTCAAAAATATTTTGATATTTATCTATAATTGTCTTAGTGTCGAGCGAAGAATTAGTTTGTTGATAAACCTCTTTTCCTTTTTGTATAATCAAACTGAAATCGTCAATAAAAACTTCAAAATTCCCTATTTGATCTGCGTTCCAATGGTTAATTTTTTGAACATGGCGAATATCGCCAATCAAAAACATGGCGTCAAACTCTTGAAATCCGGAATTATAAATCCCCACAATTTTAAAAACGCGCAGGTTGGGCAATTGATTGGCTTCTTTTTTCATAAAGAAAGTCGGACAATTATTTCCTAATTTCAAATTGAGTCTGTTTGCCAAATATTGTGAAATTAAAACTTCTTGATTCAAATTATTTGAAACCACAGGAAGTCGTCCTTCAACCAGAAATTCATTGAGGTTTTTCCAATCGTAATCTTTGCCAACGCCTTTAAAAATAATACCTTCAAAACTGGTTGCTGTTCTGATTATTCCTGCTTTGGTCGCCACTGCTTGAATGTGGCTAATGCCTGAAATATTTTTAAACCTTGGATAAAAATCTTGATGAATAGCAATTGGGTCAACAGAAACTTTGGATTGATTGTCGTTATATTTTGAAATTGTGATGTGCCCGTTAAATGCCGATATTTTATCTCTAATTTTCTGTTGAAGTCCGATTCCGGTGGCGACAGAAATTATCATCATTACCATTCCGATGGCAATAGCAGTAATCGCAATTTTTATTATTGGTGCAGAAACACTACTTTTATAGTCTTTTGAAGAGCGCAATCGATTGGCAATAAAATAGGCTAGGTTCAAACTGAATGTTTTTGAATTTGTCACAAAGATACACAAAGTTTTTTGCCACCAATTGTACTGTTTTTTCAAATTTAATTCCTTTTTTATGAAAAAATTAAATCAAAATTGTTTGATATTACTTGGGTTTTTAATGTTTTCATTGTCTTGTGGCAATGCAAAAATAGTTTCATCGACTATTTCAAAAGAAGAAAGTACAAAAGCAAAAAAAAACAATTTATTAGCAATCAAAACGGGAGCAGATAATTATGAAATCTATTTGCCTTTATTAAAAGATAAAAAAGTTGGAATAGTAACTAATCAAACAGGAATAGTTAACTATCAGGGACTAGAGACTATTTATATTCAAGATCCAAGACAAAAACCAGTAACCAGAATTAAAAACAAAACAATCTCAATAGTCGA
This sequence comes from uncultured Bacteroidota bacterium, assembly GCA_903920835.1. GTDB lineage: Bacteria > Bacteroidota > Bacteroidia > Flavobacteriales > Flavobacteriaceae > Flavobacterium. The sequence continues at coordinate 12,262 of CAIXNQ010000091.1, forward strand.
TTATTTAATTGGTAGAGAGGTTAGCCTAATTAAAATCTTCGCTCCAGAACACGGTTTTCGAGGCACTGCCGATGCTGGCGAACATATTGTTGACGGCAAAGATACCAAAACTGGTCTGCCAATTATTTCGCTTTATGGCACTAATAAAAAACCAAAACCAGACCAAATTGCTGGAATCGACATCATGATTTTTGATTTGCAAGATGTCGGAGTTCGGTTTTATACTTATATTTCTACGTTGCATTACATCATGGAAGCTTGTGCAGAAAACAAAATTGAATTGATTGTTTTAGACCGTCCAAACCCCAACGGAGCAATTGTTGATGGACCAGTTTTAGAAAAAGAGTTTACGAGTTTTGTAGGAATGCACCCAATTCCTGTGCTTCACGGAATGACCATTGGCGAATATGCTCAAATGATTAATAGCGAAAAGTGGCTCAAAGACGGCGTTCAATGTCAGTTGACAGTAATTCCGTGTTTGAATTATAATCGTAAAATGAATTATAGTTTGCCCGTTAAACCTTCTCCAAATTTACCAAACGACCAATCGGTTAATCTATATCCGAGTTTGTGTTTGTTTGAAGGAACAAACATTAGCATAGGTCGAGGCACAGAAATGCAGTTTCAGATTTATGGTGCACCTTCATTGCCTAAAAGTGATTTTAGCTTCACGCCACTTCCTAATTTAGGGGCAAAAGAACCCTTATATAAAGACCAAATTTGTAACGGAGAAGATTTAAGAAAAGTTGAAAAAGTAGCATGTTTGGAATTGAAATGGTTGATAAAAGCTTATAAAACTACTTCAAATAAAGCTACTTTTTTTAATACATTCTTTACGAAACTCGCAGGAACAAAACAGCTTCAAGAACAAATTGAAACTGGAACATCAGAAGCTGAAATCAGGAAAAGTTGGAAAAAGGGAATTGCTGCTTTTCTTGAATTAAGAAAAAAATACTTACTTTATAATTAATTTTAGGAAATCCAAGATTAAAAAACTCCTACTTTTTCTCGACTGACAATAACTTCATCTTTAGAAAAAGTAGGTACAACTATTTTCAATCGAGAGTTTCTTTTAGGAATCTATTCCTTAAAATGATTTAGTCGTATTGATGTATTGCAATTAACATTAAAATCTTAAGCTTGTTCAAAAAGTTCTAAAATCGTATCAATTATATAATTTAGATAGTAGAATTTGCTTTTTTTTGATTAAATTAGTCTTTTTTGAATCTCGTTTTTAGTGCTTATTTACAGGTTGCTGCGGCTTGAACAGCACGTTCTAATCCCCAACTAGGGTGAAAAGGGGTTTCTGGTTTTTCGTTTTTGAACAAATCTATAGAACGTTGCATTTCTTTACATAAGGGTTTGGTGTCAATTCCTGTCCATTTGGCACCGCCCATCTGAAATTCTGCTTTACCAAAAACTACTCTAGGATTATTTGGTGCAATTGCTTCGGCTTTGCCATACATTTCCATAGTTGGTCCAGAAAGTTTCATTCCATTGGTCATTGGGTCAAACACTATCCAGGCAGTGTTGATTAATGCTTGCATCACATAGAGCTCAGCGTTTTTCTGGTCTTTGCCCATTTCGATGTCGAGTGCTTTTTGAGATTTGTTGAGCAATGCGCTCATTTTGTCTTTGTCTTGAATGCCAAAAGCTGCTGTAGTATTAACCAAAGCTACATAATAATTAGGCAACCAACTGTTTTTTTCGGCAGCGGCAATGCGTTCAAATAAATCCGATGCTTCATTGGTTTTGCCATCTTTCCAAAGCCCTATCGCTTTTCTCATTCCTTGTTCAAACTGACTTTGGGCAAAGCTTATTCCTGCCACAAAAAGTACTACGAGTGTAATTGTTTTTTTCATTTTTTTTGAATTGATAAAATTATTGTTAGTAAATTAAAAATTATCCGCCGGTTAAAACGGTCAATAAAAGTAATACAAAATGAAGAATAAAAAAACAATTCGAATCATTTTATAGTTACTATGAATTGAGTGGACAAAAATAGCATTTTAGAATACTCAGCTAAATAAAGTTTTGCTGAAATTTATTATTTTAATGACGAATTGTTGAATTTAATATATAAAAGATAAAGATTTGATTTAAAATAATTTTAATTATCTGTTTAAAATAATATTCGAGAGTTTTAGAAGACAATTTTTATTCTTTCACTACTATTATACTTGCTTTAAAACCTGTAGCAAGATTCCACATATTGGTAGCTATTAAATTACCTTCGTTATCATAGACTTGAAACTGCGCAGTGTTTGGTCCTACTTGACCTTGACTCAATGCTTCAAATTCAATTTTATTAAAACCAGGTTGCAAGTCTATTTTGAATCCGTTGAAGTCATAATCAAGAACAACTCTAGAGACAATTATTTTTCCGTTGACATAAACTCTAATATCATCTCCATCGACTTCGCCAAAGTCTCGATATTTTACATATACTGATTTAGCTTTTGATTTAAAATCGCCAAGGTATTGATTTCCTCTAACTACTTTAAAATCTTCAGATACTTGACCATGTGAAGGAGCTTTTAGTTTTTTTTCAACTTCTGAGCCAGGTTTGATAAAATCAGTCGTTGCTGTCATATTGATTTTAGAACTGGCACCAATTTCAAATTTGTTTTTTGGGGCTGGTTTTCCATCAAATAGCGAAGGAATTGGAGCTGCTGCAAAAGGAGAAGGTTTAGCAAATACTGATGAACTACTCTTTTCAGGAACTAGAGGTTTAGCTGCTGGAGGTACATTGAAAGTAGTTTTATTAAGTTCCTTTTGCGCTTGAATAAGAACCGAAAACAATAAACATATAAATGTAAACAAATGTTTTGTAATCATGACAAATTTATTCTTTAAGGACGGCTAAAGTATTAAATTTCAAAATGGTTATTTCCTAAATATTTTATAAATTTAATTGTCAAAGTTGGTACTTTAATTTTAAAATAAATTTTATTTAGCTTCAATATTTGGTTTACTTATGAAGTAAATTGGGATTCCGCTCAACATGATTAGCACACCCCAACCACAAGTTGAGAATTTTGTCAATAACAAACCAATGCTTAAAGCAGTCGCAACAAGAATATAAAATGCAGGTAAAAAAGGATAACCAAACGCTTTGTAAGGTCTTTCTAATGTTGGTCTTTTTCTTCTTAAAATGAATATTCCATAGATTGTGAGGATGTAAAATATCAAAACGATGATGACTACAAAATCTAACAAGTCACCATATTTTCCGGTTAAGCATAAAACGGAAGCCCAAATGCACTGCGCCCACAACGCCCAAGCAGGAACACTACTTTTGTTTAAATTAGCTGCCTTTTTGAAGAATAAACCATCCTGAGCCATTGTATAATAGACTCGTGCACCAGCCATAATTAGCCCATTATTGCAAGCAAAGGTTGAAATCATGATCAGAATTGCGATTAAAGTAGTGCCAACATCTCCAAAAATGGCTTGAGAAGCTACCACAGCAACACGATCTGATTTTGCAAAAGCGATATCGTTCAAAGGGAGCACAGCGAGGTACATTAAATTTGTTAAAACATATAATAAACTGACGATAAACGTACCAAGGAAGAGGCTTAGACCTACATTTCGCTTCGGATTTTTAATCTCGCCAGCAATAAAAGTAACTCCGTTCCAAGCATCGCTAGAAAAAACTGAACCAACCATACCCGCCGAAATTGCAGCAATTATTCCAGCTCCTGAAATCGGAAGCCAACTTCCAGAATCTTTATTAAATGATTGTAATTGAAAGGCATTTGTCCAATTTTGATTCCAAACGGAAGCTTTTGCAACCAAAATAAAGCCAAAAAGAATTAGTCCAAGAATTGAAACAATTTTAATTACGGTTAAAATGGTTTGCAAAAACTTACTGTTTTTTACACCTCTGCTGTTCAAATAGGTTAAAAATATAATTGTAATAATCGAGACGATTTGGGCAGCATTCAATTTGAAGTTACTGATGGAAAAAACTATATTTTCATCGCTTAATTGCGGAAAAATATAGGCAGCAAATTTAGAAAAAGCCACACCAACAGCCGCAATAGTTCCTGTTTGAATGACCGCAAAGAAACTCCAACCATAAAGAAAAGCAATTAGGTTGTTATAGGCTTCTTTAAGATAAACATATTGCCCGCCAGCCTTCGGAAACATGGCACTTAACTCGCCATAACTCACGGCGGCTATTACAGTAATTAGCCCCGTAAGAATCCAGATAAGGATTAACCAACCAGCAGAACCAACTTGGCGTGCAATATCGGCACTAACTATAAAAATTCCTGAGCCAATCATTGAACCAACTACCAACATCGTGCCATCGAGTAGTCCTAGTTCTCTTTTAAAATCAACTGTTTGTTTTTCTTTCATATCAATTATTTCAGCTAAAAGTTATTCTCGTTTTATCTTTCAAAGTCAAATATATTCAAAAAAATAAACTATTGAAGTTGATGACATTCTATTATTGTATTATTTGATATTTTATTTTCAATAATCTAACGAATAAATCGATGTTGATTACCGCTAAAATTCATTTAAAATACTACACAAAACTATCGTCTTTGAAACCGATTAAATACAAACGTTCTTTAGCTCGGGTCATGGCAGTGTAAAGCCAACGAATGTAATCTCTTGTGATTCCTTCAGGAAGATAAGGTTGCTCAACAAAAACCGTATTCCATTGACCACCCTGTGATTTATGACAAGTTATCGCATAAGAAAACTTGACCTGAAGGCTATTGAAAAACTCGTTTTCTTTCACTTTTTGAAACTTTTTATATTTAGTAGTTTCGTTTTCATAATCTTTCATCACTTCTTCATAAAGTCGGTTTGATTCTTCATAAGTGAGCGACGGCGATTCACTTTTGATGGTGTCAAGAAGCAAAATGGTTTCAAATGGTTTTTGATTGGGATAATCGACCATTCTTATTTTTACTTTGGCAAATTGAAAGCCATATAAATGTTTGAAATTAAAAATTTCAAGCACTTCAATGATGTCGCCGTTGGCAATAAATCCAGCTTCATCGGTTTCTTTTAGCCAAAAATAATTGTTTTTTACCACCATGAGATAGTCACCAACAGACAAATCGCTTTCTTTTGAAAGAATTTTGGCACGAATTTGTTCATTGTATTGATTTGCACGCTTGTTGGAGCGCACAATGAAAGCAGTGTCTTCGATACTGTAATTGCTGTAGGCTGAATTGATGGCATCTTCAATTGAATAGCCATCTGTTAGCCTCACAATGTCTTTAAAACCTTTGAGATTAAACTGAAAATCGGTGATAATGGCATCGTCTAAAAGTGTTCTAAGTTCAGTAGCGTTGCTCAATATTCCTGAATATTCATTTTGTCGCATTACTTCGTCGAGTTCTATCCAAACGATTTTTTTATCATAGTTTAAAGACAGGCTATCTGTATCTAAAGCAGGCGAAATGATTAGATTCACGGGCGGTAATTGAGCGGTATCGCCTAAAAACAGTAGCTTACAGTTCGTTCCTTCGTAGCAATAGGCAATTAAGTCGTCGAGCAATGAACCGTTTTCGTAGCCTTTGGTTTCTGTATTGGTGTCAGAAATCATCGATGCTTCGTCAACTATAAAAATCGTGTCTTTATGTTTGTTTTGTTGACGCGTAAACGAAACGCCTCCGCCAGCCTTCTTTGTTGGGAAATATATTTTTTTGTGGATAGTAAACGCTGGTTTGTTGGAGTAATTGGCAATTACTTTGGCAGCTCTTCCCGTCGGGGCGAGCAATACATATTTTTTGTTGACTGCAATTAATTGGTTAACGAGTGTGGCAATGACCGTTGTTTTTCCGGTTCCTGCAAATCCTTTCAAGACAAAAATGGTGTCGTTTTTTGGACTGATTATAAATTCTGCAATTTTCTGAAAAAAAACTTCTTGCTTAAGCGTAGGTTTAAAATCAAAATTCTTGACAAGATGGATGTAAAATTGAGAGGCGTTCATTGCAAAACTTTTTGTGGCAATGTAAGTAAAGTTTTACAAACGGCACAGCAAATGTATCAGAACTACAAAGCTAATTTTCAAGAACTTTGTTTTTTATTTTTGGGTTTATTAACTGCCTTTTAGTTTTGCAGCTTCAATTCGTGCTCTGCGAACGAGCGATTTTAAATCGGCAATTCTTGTTTCGTCTGAGGGATGTGTGCTCACAAACGCATCTGGTTTGTTTCCACCAGAGTTTGCAGCCATTCTTTCCCAAAAAGTGACTGCTTCTTGAGGATCATAACCAGCAATTGCCATTAAAATTAAGCCAATTTTGTCGGCCTCGCTTTCGTGACTTCTGCTAAATGGCAAAATCCCTCCATACTGCGATGCCGCACCATAAGCCGTCATGGCGAGTTGTTGGGTCTGCGGATTTGTATTTCCGGTAGCTACTGCAACACCAACGAGCCCCACTTGTTGCAGGACTCCAGCACTCATTCTTTGTTGTCCATGGTTGGCTAATGCGTGAGAAATTTCATGTCCAAGAACGGTAGCCAGTCCGGCTTCGTCTTTAGTGATGGGAAGTATTCCGGTATAGACCACTATCTTTCCGCCCGGCATGCACCATGCGTTGACTTCCTTGCTTTCTACAAGCTTATATTCCCATTTATAGTCGTCAAGATAGCCCGTATAACCATTGGCGTTGAGCCATTTTTCGGCAGCATTTTTAATTTTAACCCCAACAAGTTCTACTCGTTTTGCATCGGCGGTACCAGAAATAACTTTGTTTTCACTTAAAAACTGATTGTATTGTTCAAAAGCAGAGGGCAAAATTTGATTGTTTGAAACCAAAGCAAGACTGTTGCTCCCCGTAAAAGGATTCTTAGAACATGAAAAAGAAATCAGCAAAGCGGCACTAATTCCTATTAAATTGAAATTTTTCATAAGGATTACTTTATTAATATTTAAAATTTGATTTTAAATTTGTAGTTAACTTTAAAATTTTAATTAAATAATATTAACCTGTTTTCTATTTATTATTAAACATTTTTTAGTGGAATTAAATATAGGTTATTAACTTTTAATTTGATTTGAAATTATTGATTAACAATAGATACAAAATTTAAATTTATAAGAAATTAGTGAAATTATACTTTAATTTTTTATTGATAATTTTTCAAAACTTTATTTTAAAATTTAAGCAAATCGAAAATCAAATATTTTTTTTTTAAATATTGCTTTAACTTAATACTTATAAAAGTTTATAATATGATTTAAAAATTTTATCTGTCATTTTTGAAATTTAATAATTCATTTTCTAAATTTTGTAATACATATTCTGATTTTTTTTTTATTTATGGTGCAACAGAGCTCAATTTTAATTACAAAAGAGTTGTTATTTTGTTAGAAAAAAAAACGTTTGGATAAAATAAAAGAATTAATTTAAAAATTTAAAAAAGTTTTACAATTTGTATAATTAAGCCA
>CAIXNQ010000092.1 GCA_903920835.1 uncultured Bacteroidota bacterium
ACTAACAAATACTGATTTTCTTTTAATTGATAAATAATTAAATCATCTACAATTCCCCCGTCATTATTTGGCATACATGAATATTGAGCTTTACCAATAACTAAAGTTGAAGCATCATTTGTCGAAATTTTCTGAATTAAAGCCAAAGCGTTTTCTCCAGTAAGAAGAAATTCGCCCATGTGAGAAACATCAAAAACACCAACACTGTTTCTGACAGTTTCGTGCTCAATATTAATACCTTCATAAGTAATTGGCATATTGTAGCCAGCAAACGGAAGCATTTTGGCTCCTAATTTTTCATGAATGTGGGTTAAAGCTGTATTTTTTATCATTTTATTATTAGATTTTTTATGTTGCTAAAGTACTTATATTATTTGTTCTAAAAAAAAAGTTTCTACCACTTAATAATGGCACTCGCCCAAGTGAAGCCACTACCAAAAGCAGCCAAAACCACTGTGTCTCCTTCTTTAATTTTCCCAACTTCCCAAGCTTCGGTCAAAGCAATCGGAATAGATGCCGCAGTGGTGTTTCCGTATTTTTGGATATTATTAAAAACTTGATCGTCGGATAAGTTGAATTTCTTTTGAATGAATTGCGAAATACGTAAATTTGCTTGATGCGGAATTAGCATGTTGATGTCAGCAACAGAAAGATTGTTGGCTTCTAGACCTTCATTGATAACTTCACTAAAACGAACAACTGCATTTTTAAAAACAAATTGACCGTTCATGTGGGGAAAATAACTTTCATCATCTGGATTATTATCTTCTAAAATATCAGTCACCCAGCGTCCACCCATTCCAGGTGCTGCTAAAGAAAGTTCTAGAGCGTGTTCTCCTTCGGAGTGCAAATGGGTTGAAAGTATGCCTTTACTCAAATCTGTTTCTTGACTAAGAATTGCAGCGCCAGCTCCATCACCAAAAATAACCGAAACACTACGACCTCTATCACTTATATCAAGCCCGATAGATTGCAGTTCTGAACCTACAACCAAAATATTTTTATACATGCCTGTTTTGATATATTGATCAGCAACCGAAATAGCATAAATAAACCCCGAACATTGGTTCCGAATGTCAAGAGCACCTATGGTTTTTAATCCTAATTCTTTTTGCAATTGAACTCCTGGTCCAGGAAAATAATAATCTGGTGAAATTGTTGCAAAAACTATAAAATCAATATCGTCTTTTGAAATTCCGGCTCTTTCTATGGCAATTTTTGAGGCTTTCACTGACATAGAACTCGTAGTTTCTCCACTGCCGTTAAGCACATGACGACGTTCCATAATGCCTGTTCTTTCTTGAATCCAAGAATCGTTGGTGTCCATTATTTTTGATAAATCGTCGTTGGTGACTATATTTTCTGGAACAAAATAGCCAAGACCAGTAATTTTTGAATGGTATTTCATTTGAATTTCTTGTGTTTAAAATAAAAACTTCATTTATTTTTCCTGCAAAGCTAAGAAACAAATCATATTTCTATTGAGTTCGGAATGATGTTCAAAAAAGATAATTCCTCCTGAATATTTGGCTTTTATCAAATAGACATTGCCACGATAATATGAAAAAAGGACTTCTACTTTTAGTAATGATTCGGTTGTAACTTTTAATTGAGAAGCATAAACCAGCTGTTTTTTTTCAGATTCTGAAATGCCTAAATATTTTTCAGCAATTTCATTAACTTCACCAAAAAGTGAAGCACAATAATAATTAGGTGGGTTTTGATAAAGTGCTTTTGAAATTCCTTTAGCAACAACTTTTCCGTCTTTTAAAATTATTGTTTCATCTGTAAAAGACAAAGCATCAGAGCAGTCGTGTGTGGCAATAATGCAAGAAATATTTTTTTGATTCAAATAATGAAACAAGTTTCTTCGCAGAACATTTTTTCTAAAAGCATCAATTTGACTAAAAGGTTCATCGAGTAATAACAGTTGTGGTTTTTGGGCTAAAACTTTTGCCAATGCCACTCTTTGTTGCTGACCGCCACTCAAAAACTGGGGTTTTATATGTTTATAATCGATCATCTCAACCATTTCCAGAAGTTCATCTATTCGACCTTGCTTTTTTTCTGGAAACATATTACTCAAAAAACTTCCCACATTTTCAGCAACAGTACTATAAGGCATTAAACCAAAATCCTGAGCAAGATATTTGCTAAAATCATCCCCAGGAAGTAACTTAAACTTTGGCCCTAGAATGGGCTTCTGATCAAAAAAAATCACACCGCTTTTGAGATCATACATTCCGTAGAGCAATTTAAGTAAGGTGCTTTTTCCGCAGCCACTTTCGCCTAATATGGCTAGGTTTTTTCCGCTTTCTAATTCAAAACTTAGATTGGAAATAGTGTCTTGATTGTTATATCCAAACGAGATGTCTTGAACTTGAAGCATTGTTTTGGTTTGATTTCTAAAATAGTGATTTTTTATAGAAGCTGTTTTTATTTATCTAAAATATTTTAATCTACATCTTTTATAATTACTAATTGACAACTATCTTTTTAGTTGCTACTTGTTTTCCATCGGACATTCTTAGAAAGTAAAAACCTTTAGGCAAATTATTTATTTGATATTTATTGTCCTGAAATTGTGGTTTATTGATTTTTAGAATTAATTGTCCTTTGAGATTAACAAGTTCGATCTGTTCAATTACAGCATTGGTTTGAATTTCAATTCTATCATCACTCACAGGATTTGGATAGACCGAAATAGTATCTAACAAATCAAAATTATTAGTAATTAGAAACGAACCCCAAATCGTAAAAACCCACTCTGGGTGATCTATAAACGGGTTTCTGTTTCCTTGAACTGGATATATTGCATTATTTCTATTAATTTCTTTTTGACTTACTGGGTCGGCAATATGCCAATTATATAGCATTTCAAGATACCATTGCTCAAAAACCTTATCACTGCTTCCGTCTAAAACTGTGTCTCCGTTAGGATCTAGCGTTTGCCAAGTTGCAATTAAATTTTCGTAGCAAGTAGCCATATAAAAATAGTTTCGAGCAAAATCTCCTTTAAATTCATCTGCTGGTTCAAGAACTTGAAGCGCATAAGGATAATTTGGAGCTCCACAACTCCCGATTTTAAAACCATTTCCGTAAGTTGTGGTTACACTAGAACTTACTGTTGCATAAGCAAGATTTCCACGCATTCCGTTGTATTTTTTATCAGAAGGCATAACGTGAAACGCATCAGAATACATGGGAATGCCTGCACTCCCATTAAACCAACTTTTCGGAAAAGTGTGTTCTTTATTATAACGTTGACATTCTAAAGTGCCGAGAGTTCCGTCATCTTGATTTCCGCCATTGGCAACAGTTCCAAAAATAAAGTCACAGTTAGAATAAATATCCCAAACATTTCCGTTAGGACGAACGTCTGAGGTTTGATATAAATTCCACAATCCTGAACCATAGATCAGCGTTGTATGAGGATTGATTATATTATACAACTGCGTCTTTAGCGTAAATTCTGTTCCAGTAGCACTATTGTAATAACCCGTTGGAATCTGAGCAAATAAAATAAAATTAAAAAGTAATAATGCTAAATATAGTTTATTTGTCTTCATAATTTTTATTTGTTTCTTTCAAGTAACGCCATATAGAATCCATCAAAGCCTGATTCGCTAGCTAATATTTTTACGTCTTTTATAAAAGTAAATTGTTTACCGATTTCAGTTTGAAGAAACTTTTTGACTTGATCTTGATTCTCTGACGGCAATATAGAGCAAGTTGCATAGACCATTTTTCCTCCAACTTTAACTATTTTAGAATAATTTTCTAAAACTTCTGCCTGTACTTTCTTAATGTTATCAATAAATTCTGGTTGCAGTTTCCATTTGGCATCAGGGTTGCGTTTCAAAACACCTAGTCCGCTGCATGGTGCATCAATCAAAACCCTGTCGGCTTTTTCATGCAGTTTTTTAATAACTTTTGTGCTATCGATGATTCTGTATTCAATATTGAAAGCACCATTTCTTTTGGCACGAAGTTTTAACTGTTTTAGTTTACTTTCATACAAATCCATGGCGATAAGTTGTCCTTTGTTTTTCATCAATGAAGCCATGTGAAGCGTCTTTCCACCTGCGCCTGCACAAGTGTCAACCACTCTCATTCCTGGTTGCACATCAAGAAAAGCGGCAACTAGTTGAGATGAAGCATCTTGAACCTCAAACAAACCTTCTTTGAAAGCATCTGTTAAAAAAACATTGGCTCTTTCTTTGAGCACCAAAGCATCAGGTTGGTCTTTCAGATAGTCGGTCTCGATGTTTAAATCCATCAAAATGGCACGTAGTTTTTCTTTTGTCGTATTAAGCGTATTGGTTCGCAAAATAACCTTAGCAGGTTGGTTTTGTGCAGCAATTTCTGTTGACCATTTGGTTTCACCGAGCTCCTTTACACCCAATTCGTCCATCCAGTCCGGAATAGATTCTTTGAATTTTCTGATTTTTGACAATTCATCAAATCTCCCTTTGATTTTTCGCTCTGGTGTACCTTCAAGTTGACGCCAATCAGGTATTGGATAACCGCGAAGTACTGCCCAAACCGCAAAGATTCTCCAAAGATTATCTCTATCAAACGGTTCTTTGACTTCAGCAATTTCGGCATAAAGTCGTTTCCAACGAACTATTTCGTAGATGGTTTCTGCTACAAATTTTCGGTCGGCACTCCCCCATCGTTTGTCTTTTTTTAATGCGCGAGCAACTACTTTGTCGGCATATTCGCCTTCGTTAAAAATTGCGTTTAATGAATCTATGGTGGTGTAAACTAAATTTCGGTGTAATCTCATTGTTTTTGAATAAGTCTGCAAATGTATTGCTTTTTTTGTTGTTAATTATAGTACTTCCAAATGAGAGATAAATACTGAATTTAGAGTTTTAATTAAATATTCTTTAATTATAATTGAAACATGAAAACAACCTTTCAAATAAATATAATTTACTTTATTTGCACAATAATTTTACAAATGAACAAAATCTATTTTCTTGCCTCTTGCGATACCTGCAGAAAGATTATTAAATCCTTGCCCGAAAATGCTGCTCTTGAATTTCAAGACATTCGTCAAAACCCAATTTCTGAAGAACAATTAGACGAAATGTTCCAACTTTCTGGCAGTTATGAAGCACTTTTTAGCAAAAAAGCGCAACTATATAAATCTATGGATTTAAAAAACAAATCACTCACAGAATTAGATTTTAAAAAATATATCCTCGAGCATTATACCTTTTTGAGTCGTCCTGTTTTTATAATCCAGTACAAAATTTATATTGGCAACAGCCCAAAAAATATTCAAGAAGTAATTAAAGCACTTAGCTAATGTCAAAAAGAGTTTGGGCACTTATAGCCGCTACTTTCGTTTCCTTGATTTACGGGCTCACTTTTACAATTGCAAAAGACGTAATGCCAAAATTCGTTGCTCCTTTCGGGTTTATAATTTTAAGAGTTGGTGGTGCAACCATCCTTTTTTGGATTGTTTCCCTCGTTGGTCCTAAAGAAAAAATAGCATTAATAGATTTTCCTCGAATTATAGCTGCCGCATTGTTTGGCGTTGCCATTAATATGCTGGCGTTTTTTAAAGGCTTAAGCTACACTTCACCCATTATGGCAGCTGTTTTGATGGTCA
>CAIXNQ010000093.1 GCA_903920835.1 uncultured Bacteroidota bacterium
ATTACACTTCTTTATTACTGAATTCTATCTAGATATTCATGTCAACTGTCTTAATATTATTAAATGGCAATTTAGTATTGCCCTTTTAAGATATTATTTGTTCAAAAAATTACTGAATAAATTTAGTAGATAAGGTGCACTATTTTTAGTTGTGCTATAGTCATCAGAAACTTGATATCTGCAATTAATGGATGCCGTTTTAACAATATAAAAATCCCAACCAAATAGTGCCGAAGCTCAATTTGGTTGGGATATACCTAATAATTTCAGTAATAATTTTGTTAATATTAAATAGGCAACTTTCAATTAAAATAACACTATTTTTAGCTTGTGTTTCCTTTTAATTTTATTTAGAATAATGCCTTTATTTTTCTCTGATATAAATATCTATAGGGACTCCAGAAAAATCCCAGTTTTCTCTGATTTTATTTTCTAAGAAACGTTTGTAAGGTTCTTTTACATATTGTGGCATATTAGCAAAAAATACAAACTGTGGAGTAGGGGTAGGCAACTGCATGCAGTATTTAATTTTTACATATTTGCCTTTTAATGCTGGTGGTGGATAACCTTCAATGACTTTTAGCATATAATCATTAAATTTTGAAGTAGCTATTCTTTGTTTTCTATTTTCAAAAACTTGAACTGTTGCTTCGAGTGCTTTTAACAATCTTTGCTTGGTCAATGCCGAAACAAATAGAATCGGAACATCTGTAAATGGCATTAATTCTTCTCGAATTTTAACCTCATAATCACGTGTTGACATCGTGTCTTTCTCGACCAAATCCCATTTGTTGACCAGAATTACAATTCCTTTTCTGTTTTTTTCTGCCAACCAAAAGATGCTTTGGTCTTGTCCTTCAAAGCCTCTAGTCGCATCGATAATTAACAAACAAACATCTGAATGTTCAATAGCTCGAACAGAACGCATGACAGAATAAAATTCTAAATCTTCTTTGACCTTTGCTTTTCTTCGAATTCCTGCAGTATCGATTAAATTAAATTCAAACCCAAAACGGTCAAACTTGGTATCAATCGCATCGCGAGTAGTGCCAGCAATGTCTGTAACCATAAATCGATCTTGACCTATAAGTGCATTTATGAAGCTAGATTTTCCGGCATTTGGGCGACCCACCACGGCAAAACGAGGCAACTCTATTTCATCAGTAACTGGTTCTGGTTTTATCGGGAAAGCGTCAACCAATGCGTCTAACAAATCGCCAGTGCCGCTTCCAGATATACTTGCGAAAGTATAATATTCGCCCAGTCCAAGATTATAAAACTCTAGTGCGTCTTTTTCACGCATGGCGTTGTCAACTTTATTAACGGCAAGTAAAACCGGTTTTGTTACTTTTCTTAAGAGCCTTGCCACGGTGTCGTCCATCGGTGTGATTCCTTCTTCAACATCTACCACAAAAATGATTACGTCAGCCTCATCAATAGCTAATTCTACTTGCTTTCTGATTTCGCCTTCAAAAACATCGTCAGAACCTCTAATGTAGCCTCCAGTGTCAATTACAGAAAATTCTTTGCCATTCCACTCGCTTTTACCATAATTTCGGTCACGTGTCACACCCGAAACTGCATCAACAATAGCGTCTCTTCTTTTTATTAAACGATTGAAAAGGGTTGATTTTCCTACGTTTGGTCGCCCAACTATGGCTACAATATTGTTCATCTATTATTTTAAATTTTTGCAAAGGTAGTTAAAAAACAGACTAAGTTTATTTTACATTTCTAGTCTTGGGGCTAATCGTTTGTCTAGCAATTAAATTAATTTGAATTTTTGCTCTTGTTAAAAATATTTCAAATATCAAAATTCAATAAAAATACTCAAAAAAAAATGTTTTTATAAAGTTTCTTTTAACCATTTATAGAACTCTCTTTGCCAAATCAAGCCATTTTGTGGTTTAAGAACCCAGTGGTTTTCTTCAGGAAAATACAAGAATCGACTTTTAATATTGCGCAATTGTGCCGCCTGAAAAGCTTCTTGACCTTGACCAATTGGTACACGAAAGTCAATGCCGCCTTGAATAATTAAGATTGGAGTATTCCATTTTTCAACATAATTAATCGGATTGAAAACGGTATAGGCTTTTTGCGCCATCGTGTTGGATTTGTCCCAATAAGCACCACCAAAATCCCAATTGTTAAAGAATACTTCTTCGGTAGTTCCAAACATACTTTGGGTGTTAAATACCCCATCGTCGGCGATAAAAGTTTTAAATCTATTCTTGTGAATTCCTGCTAAATAAAAAACAGAATAGCCGCCATAACTCGCACCAACGCACCCCAATCTGGATTTATCTACATATTTTTCCTTCGCAATATCGTCAATCGCCGAAAGATAATCGTTCATTACTTGACCGCCCCAATCTTTAGAAATCTGTTCGTTCCATTCTTGACCATGACCATACATCCCTCGTCGGTTGGGAGCCACAACAATATAACCTTGAGAAGCCATTAGTTGAAAATTCCATCTGAAAGAGTAAAATTGCGTCAAAGGCGATTGCGGTCCTCCTTGACAATATAATAGTGTAGGATATTTTTTTGTGGCATCGAAATTTGGTGGCAAAACCACCCAAACTAACATTTTTTTATTATCTGTAGTCGTTACATAACGTCTTTCGTATTTTGGAAGACTTAATTTTGAATAAATTTCATCATTAGTTTTTGTTAACTGTTTCCATTCTTTCTGTTTTATATTAAAACTATAAATTTCTAAAGCATGGTTCATGTCGGTTCGAGTCAAAATAGCCGTGTCGCCAGTAATATCAATTATATCATGCACGTCAAAATCTCCATTAGTAATTTGATTTACTTGAATTGCAATTTTTGTTAATCCAGGAAAATTCACTTCAAATAATTGTTGAGTTCCATCAATGGCAGCAATAAAATAAACTTTTTTACTATCCTTACTCCACTTAAAGCTTTCAACAGAACCATCCCAGCCTCCGGTTAAATTGATTTTTGTTCCTTTATATCTAACTAAAATATCATTCTTGTCTGCTTCATATCCGTCACGTTTCATTTGCAGCCAAGTCAAATCGCCATTTGTAGAAAAAGCTGGATTGGTGTCATATCCTGGGTTATCTTCTGTAAGGTTTTTAGTTTTATTAGTTGCTAAATCATATTCATATAGATTTGTATCTGTCGAAATAGCATAAGCTGTTCCTTCTTTTTTCTTACAAACATATATTATACTGCTCCCGTTTGGCGACCAAATAAAATCTTCATCACCGCCAAAAGGCTTTTGAGGACAATCATAATTTTCCCCTTTCATAATATCTGATGGCGGTGCAACTTTATCGGTTGCGGAACCAAAAGAACCTATAAAAACATGGTTGTGTGTGCCGTTATTCCAAGTGTCCCAATGGCGATAATCGAGCCCGTTATAAACTTGAACATCAGATTTGCCCAACTCTGGATAATAATCTTTGCCCAACACCTTTTCGGTTTTAACTTCTTGTGACGAAAGAAAGTTG
>CAIXNQ010000094.1 GCA_903920835.1 uncultured Bacteroidota bacterium
GCCCAATATGGTTTTTGAAATCCCAAATCATTGGAAAACGGAGCAAGATTATATTGAAGCTTTGTCGAAAAAATACAGAGACCAATACAAACGAGCTCACAAGCGCGCCGACGTTATTCAAAAACAAAAAATGGATTATGAAGCTATTTTAGCTCACGAAGAAACAATATCTAATTTGTATCACCATGTGGCACAAAATGCTCCTTTCAACACTTTTTTCTTACCCAAAAATCATTTCAGCACCTTCAAAAAAATATTAAAAGATAAGTTCTTGTTTTATGGCTATTTTACTGGCGAAACCCTTGTTGGATTCAATACTTTAATAAAAAATGGTGCCACAATGGACACCTATTTTTTAGGATATGACGATAACATTCAGCGTGAGAAAATGCTCTATTTAAATATGCTTTATGACATGATTGCCTATTCAATCAACAAAGGTTTTAAGGAAATTGTTTTTGCCAGAACAGCTCTTGAAATAAAAAGTTCTGTTGGTGCAAAACCCCAACCCATCAATGGATTTGTGCAACATAGCAACCCTATCATCAATCGGTTTTTGCCCCGTTTCATTAGCTATTTAGAACCGAAAATCGACTGGAAAGAGCGAAGTCCTTTTAAATAAAACTTATATTCCTGTGAAATTTTGAGGTGTAATCTTCAATAATTCCGCTTTAATTGCTTCAGAAACATCTAAAGCTTTAATAAATTCTTGAATCGAAGTTTTAGTGATGGCTTCGTTAGTCCGAGTCAATCCTTTTAAAGCTTCATACGGATTTGGATAACCTTCTCTTCTCAGAATAGTTTGAATTGCTTCTGCCACCACAGCCCAATTGTTTTCGAGCTCTTGGTCTAATTTTGCATGGTTTAATAACAATTTATTCAAACCTTTTAAAGTTGCTTCAAACGCAATAATAGTATGCCCAAACGGAACTCCGATATTGCGCAAAACCGTGCTGTCGGTTAAATCGCGTTGTAATCTTGAGATGGGTAGCTTGGCAGAAAGATGTTCAAAAATAGCATTTGCTAGTCCGAGGTTTCCTTCAGAGTTTTCAAAATCAATAGGGTTTACTTTGTGTGGCATTGCCGAAGAACCTATTTCGCCAGCTTTAATTTTTTGTTTGAAATAATCCATTGAAACATACGTCCAAATGTCTCGATCCAAATCGATAATTATAGTATTTATTCGTTTTATCGCATCAAAAAATGCAGCAAAATGATCATAATGTTCTATTTGTGTTGTTGGGAACGAATGGTGCAAACCTAAATTATTTTCGACAAACTCAGTTCCAAAATGCTTCCAGTCAATTGTTGGATAAGCCACATGATGCGCATTAAAATTGCCCGTAGCTCCACCAAATTTTGCTGCAAACGGAACATTAAAAAGCAAGCGTAATTGTTCTTCAAGACGTTCTACAAAAACACCAAATTCTTTGCCCAATCTTGTTGGCGAAGCAGGCTGTCCATGAGTTCGTGCAAGCATAGGAATATCTTTCCACTCCATGCTCAGATCTTTTAATTTTGAAATCAAACCTATTAATGATGGCATATAAACTGATTCAAACGCTTCTTTGGTAGAAAGCGGAATAGCAGTATTATTGATGTCTTGAGAAGTCAATCCGAAATGAATAAACTCTTTGAAATCTCCTAAATTAAGATTGTCAAAAGCTTTCTTAATGAAATATTCTACGGCTTTGACGTCGTGATTGGTAGTTTTTTCAATCTCTTTAATTTCGAGCGCATTTTCTGTACTAAAGTTTTGATAAATCGCCCTCAATTGATTGAAAGCATTAGTATCAATTGATGAAAGTTGGGGTAACGGAACTTCGCATAAAGCAATAAAATATTCAATTTCTACTTGAACTCTATATTTGATGAGCGCTTCCTCCGAAAAGTAATTGGCTAAAGTTGCCGTTTTTGACCGATAGCGACC
>CAIXNQ010000095.1 GCA_903920835.1 uncultured Bacteroidota bacterium
ACATATATACTGGTTAGCGATTTTTTTACTTAAAAGTTACTATTTAGATAAATTATTTTTGTTTTTGAAAACTATTATTGTTTATAATATCGAACTCTATTTTAATTATTGCTAAATTTTTGAATAAAAATTTAGCATAAAACCCTAATCTTAATACTAATATTTACTATAAAAACTAACATTATGAATAGCATTACTCCCCTACTCTTCTTTATTACTGTGTCAATTTTTGCGCAATCAAAAGATCAAGAAACACAGAAAATCAATTTATTGATGAACACTTGGCACAAAGACGCAGCAGCAGCGCGGTTGGATAATTATTTGAACAGTATGACTGATGATGCGGTATATATTGGTACAGACGCCACAGAATATTGGAACAAAAAACAATTTGAGGCTTTTGCAAAACCTTATTTTGACAGCAAAAAGACATGGTCGTTTCGTCCGCTTGAAAGACATGTTTATGTAAGCAATGATCATAAAACAGCATGGTTTGATGAGCTTTTGTCAACCCAAATGAAGATTTGCAGAGGTTCTGGAGTCTTGGTTTATTCTAAAAATGGTTGGAAAATTAAGCATTATGTGCTCTCAATGACTGTGCCAAATGACAAATCGAATGAGGTTATTAAAATAAAGACCGATATTGAGGATAAAATCATCTCTGGTTTTAACAAATAGTATGCGAACTTAAATAGAGTAACTTCTAGTTCACCCATCAGTATTATTTTTTTTGCACCGAATTTCACAAAATACATCAATTCGATTTTAATAGAAATTTCACGAAATCTCTGTGTTGTAAAACTTCGTCTTTTTTGAAGTTTTTTAGTTCCCAATTCACAACTATCATAAAGCTTGGTGCACTTTAAATGCAATAATTAATTCAAAAACTACTAAACTTAGGGTAAATCACAAGACATTTCAAACATTTAGGATGTCTTTTCAAGATTTTTGGGGGACTATTTGAACTTTCGGGGAACGTATTCGAGGTTTCGGGGAACGTATTTGAACTTTCGGGGAGCGTATTCGAGGTTTTGGGGAACGTATTTGAACTTTCGGGGAGCGTATTCGAGGTTTTGGGGTGACTATTTGAACTTTCGGGGAACGTATTCGAGGTTTTGGGGTGGCTATTTGAACTTTCGGGGTGTCTATTTGAAAATTAATGGGTATGTTTTTTATACTTGGAAGCAATCATTAGATTGTGTAAACGCAATTCCTTTCTAGGAATTCTTTATTCCTTCCGTTAGTTTTTGAATAAAAAAAATAGGGCGAATGCCCTATTTAATGCTATCCTATTTATTTTTTTATTATTGCTTATTGACCGAAAACTTCAAAGCCACTAATGCTTTATAATAGGGCTTTGCTTCGGCACCCAGAGACAAAATATAGCTTTTGATGTCTTTAATGATGTTAATCGCGCTTTCATCGCCGTTATAGAGCACTTCATTTCTGTTTTTTCGGGCGGTTATCATTTGATAGGCGGCAGCGTTTACGGCACTACTGTTTGCTTCTAGCTCATCATGATAGGCTTGAAGGCTTGCTACAGTGATTTCGGTTTCGTTCGGAACATATTGTGGGTGCGATGCCAATTGACTCGTTAGGGTGCTCAGATTTGCAATTCTGTTGTCAAAGCTCAGTTGCGCTGTTGATATCGTTTCGTTAGAATCGGTGTCGGGATTGACTTTTTTAGCTATTTTTTCGCCTTTAAGTTTTTTGACTTGGTGGGCAATATTTTCTTTATCGATTGCAGAAATTTTGATTGATTTAGCATAGTTTGCCACTTTTGTCAATCGTTTTGGCAATGGTTTAATCAGGTTTTCTCTGATGGCTACGGCGTTTCTATAAACTGGTTTGATGTTGTCAAGCGTGTCGATACTGGCTTTGATTGCCGTTTTTTTAGGTTCTAAAGCTGTTAGCAACAGCGACGGATTTGACGGGTTATAGAGCGT
>CAIXNQ010000096.1 GCA_903920835.1 uncultured Bacteroidota bacterium
ATAAAATTTAAAAATTAGGCAAAAGCAAGTTGTAGTAAAAAATCGTTCACAGAAAAAACAAAATCATTCACTAAAGAAGAGAACTATTTATTTTAACAAGTAAGTCAGTTCAATGTAAAACAGAATTTGTTCTGTTATTATGTAAACTAGTTCACTTACGAAGAGAACTAGTTCTGTTGAAAAGTAAACCAATTGACTATTGAAGAGAACTAGTTCAGTAAATAAGAAAACCTGTTAACTATTAAATAAAACTAGTTCTGTTGAGAAGTAAATTTTTTCTCAGTTGAATAGAACTAGTTCTGGTAGTATGTAAACTTGGTTGTTAAATTAAGCAAACTAGATCAATTAATGAGTAAACTAATTATAATGAATAATTGAACTAATAGTCAAGATAAGTAAACTATTTTTTGAAATTGGAGAATCAGTTTAAAAAACAACATAACCTATTCGCTGTTATAAATGAGCCAATTCTCTATATTTGGAAACAAGTAGAGCAAATAACGAAATTAGTTGACAAAAAGAAAGAATCGAGACGATAGGAAAGTTGATTAGGTATTTGTAAATAATTCATAATTAAAAATTCATAATCAAAAACTATGTTCTCGGCAAAAACACTTCTGCCATCATGCATCGTGCGCTACCGCCACCACAGGCTTCGATGGTGTCTAGGCTGGAGTGAAGAATAGTGATGTGTTCTTCAAGTTGTGCTATTTGTTTTTTGGTCAAAGATTGATAGGCTGAGGTGCTCATTACTAAAAATCGACGTTCGTCGGCACCAACTACTTCGAGCATATTTCCCGCAAAGTTGTTTACTTGCTCTTCAGTAATGAGAATGATTTCTTTTTCGTCGGCTTTGAGATTGTCTAAAACCATTTTTCGTTCTTTTTTATCGTCGATACTGTCGGCACAAATAATGGCAAACGTATCTCCAATACACATCATTACGTTAGTGTGATAAATTAATTTTCGCTCACCGTTAACTGTTTGAAAGGCTTCAAAAACTATTGGAGCAAAGTCAAAATCTTCGCAAAATTCGATAAACAATTCTTCGTCGGCTCTGGGCGATAATGCGCAATATGCCTTTCCGTTTGCCCGATCAAGAAGCAAGCTACCAGTGCCTTCTAGAAAAAAACCATCGTCTTCGGCAGAGGTATAGTCCATGATTTCGTCAACAACAAAACCTTTCTCTTCTAGCAAATCTAAAATTTCTTCACGGCGTTCTAACCGTCTGTTTTCGGCAAACATGGGGTATAAAGCAACCATGCCATTTTCGTGAAACGAAATCCAATTGTTCGGAAAAATACTGTCGGGCGTGTCGGGCGAGAGTGTGTCTTCAACAACAGTTACATCTACGCCAACCATTCGAAGTTTGTTGACAAACGCATCAAACTCTGCTTGTGCTTTTTCGTTGACAGTGCTTGGCGAAAGCCCATCGATTACTTTTTGATAATAATTATTAACGGCAGTTTGCTCGTTCATTCGAAACGCCACAGGGCGAATCATTAAAATTGAATTTGTTGTTTGAGTCATTTTTTTGAGTTATGAGTTTTGAGTTATAAGTTTTGAGTTAAATTAGAATTCAAAACTCAAAACTAATTTCTAATTAAAGGTAAAGTAGAGCATCTAAGCAATCCTTCTTGTTTGGCTATTTCTGCATAGGGAATTTCTTCAACAATAAAACCATTTTGGCGCAACCAATTATTTAGTCGCGTGAATTTTTGTTCAGAAACCACCACGTTTGGTGCTATCGAAAACACGTTGGAATTCATGTCATACATTTCGTCGCGTGTGATGTGAAAAAGGTTTTCTTTGCCGAAAAGATTTACTAAAAAAACATAGTCGGCTTCTTCTCTAAATCCGCTTTTGTAGATGATTCCTTTGTCGATTCCAACGGGTTGAAAGCAACAATCCAGGTGTAAAGCATTGTCTCGGGCTTCGAGTTTTGATTTAACCAAATCGAATTCTTTTACGATTTTGTGCGGAAATAATTCTCGAATATAAACAACGCCTTCCATGTTTGTTCGGGCGGTGATGTAATCTTTATAATCAGAACCTTTGTAAGTTCCAATAAAAATATAGTCGTTCCAAAGCATGACGTCGCCGCCTTCTATATGAATATTTTCAGGCGGACGAACCACTTTAGCAGGATTTATTTGGTCGATAATATATTGAATGGCGTCGAGTTCTCGGTTTCTGTCGGGCAGAATATTGGCTTTAATAAAAGTATCATCAATCACAAAACCGATGTCTCGTGTAAATATTTGATTGTAATTCTCAATCAATTCTGGACGAAAAACCTGAACATTATATTTTTCAAAAACAGCATTAAAAGCTTCCATTTCTTTTATCATGTCGGCTTCTATCGGATAAGTTCCCGCCTTGATGTGTTCTAAAGATTTTGGATCATAAGCTTCGTCAGCAGTTGGCGTTGGGCCATTATTCACAGCTGTTCCAAGCACTACTGCCTTTAATTTAGACGTTTCGTTTTTTACATTTAAGTCTAACATAAAATTACTTTTGGTTTTCGACAAAGATAGAAAAAGACCGCTAATTTTAAGAATAATTCAAAATATTCAATAGAAAATGATTATTCTGAAATTAGGCACCAAACATTTCTCGAATATTTCGATTGTTTTTCTGAATAAATTCAGTTTTAATTAACAACTCATAATTCATAATTATAATAAATGATTTAGAGACAAAAAAAAACTGCTCCAATTGGAACAGTTTTTTTTAGCAATTTAATTTTTATTAGAAAGTATAACTAATTGGAGTTCCTCCGTCAATTGAAATTGTATAGACGTTATCGCAATTTCCACTGCCATAATTCAAATCTGCATAATGATTGTTTTTAGTGAAATGCAAATTCCCAGAAACCAATTTATAACTTGGACATCCTGCAAAATCAAATCTTAAAGGGGTAGTAATTTCTACGTTATGAGAAACACCACTTGGTCTGGTTGTTGTCCAACTTCCTGAAACTACATAAATATTATCGTCAATTGTAGCAGTGTCGAAACCAGTAATCAACTCACGAGTTCGGCTTCCAACTCTGGTGTATGTTCCATAAACCGGATAAGTCAATGACATATTGATGTCCATTACATAAATCGGGTGCGGAGTAGATTGATTTGTTGATGAAGCAAAAGAACGTGTTACAGTTCGTGTTCCTTGAACCAAAACGTTGTTGTGATAAAAATTATCAAAAGTATATGTTGCCACATACGATTGGTTATTGAAAGGTAAAGTTCCACTTACTCTTATTATTCCTTTAAGAATGTTTCCGTTTGCCATTGGGCAACCTGTTGTTCCAAAATTAACTTCACGTGTCCAAGTATTGCCAGTTGTTGTTGTTGTAACTGTTGCACAAGCTGGTAACAAAGCATTTGCTGTTGCAATTCCTTTTCCAGTAAACGATGGGTTTTGTGCAAAGAGCTGAGATTCTACAACATCTTGAACATCATTAGAAACCTGATCCATTTTTGAATTCATTTTTGCATCATCACCGCTAACGGTAGCAGTATCATCTTTATCTTTAGAACAACCGATAGTTAGTAAAGATAAAATTAAACCTAGAAATAAAATTTTAGTTTTCATATTTGAATTATTTAAAGTTATTTTCAATTAAGACTATTTCAAAAGTAATTGGTTTAATTGGAATAAAAAAATTTTTCAAATAGTTTCAATAGTGTACCTTTGAAGCATCAATGAATATCACTTCACAAATAAAAAAACCTATACAAATAGAGATGGAACTTTTCGAGAAAAAGTTCTATGAATCTATGACTTCAAAGGTGGCTTTGCTCAACCGAATA
>CAIXNQ010000097.1 GCA_903920835.1 uncultured Bacteroidota bacterium
CTATTTGTATTCGTCTTTATCCTTTTTAATCTAATAAATAGAAACAAATTGTTTAATTTTGCTTCCTTATTAAATAAAACAAGAACATGTTACAGATTTCATTTATCAGAGAACACCAAGAAAAAATTATTAATGCGCTAGCGAAAAAAAACTTTGATGCAAAAACAATTGTAAACGAAGTTGTTTCGCTTGACGAAAAAAGACGCAGCAATCAGGTGGAACTAGACAATACGCTTGCAGAGTCAAATAAACTTTCGGCTTCGATCGGCGAAATGATGAAAAACGGAGAGAAATCTAAAGCAGAAATTTTAAAAGTAAAAACCACTTTACTAAAAGAAAAAAGTAAAGAACTGAATGAAAAAGCTAACGAATTGGCTTTAGAACTTCAAAACAAGCTTTATCTTTTGCCAAATCTTCCAGCAGATATAGTTCCTATTGGAAAAACGCCAGAAGAGAATGAAAATATTTTTGAAGAAGGTGAGATTCCGAAACTTCACGAAGCAGCCTTACCCCACTGGGATTTAGTTAAAAAATACGACATCATCGATTTTGAACTTGGTAACAAAATTACGGGTGCTGGTTTTCCTGTCTATAAAGGCAAAGGCGCTCGATTACAGCGTGCATTAATTTCTTATTTTTTAGACAAAAACACCGAAGCTGGCTACACCGAATATCAAGTTCCTCATTTGGTTAACGAAGCTTCGGGTTATGGCACTGGGCAGTTGCCAGATAAAGAAGGTCAAATGTATCACGTTGGTTTAGACGATTTATATTTAATTCCAACAGCAGAAGTTCCGGTTACCAATATTTTTAGAGATGTAATTCTAAACGAAAATGAATTGCCTGTAAAATGCACGGGTTACTCACCATGTTTCCGAAGAGAAGCTGGGTCGTATGGCGCACACGTTCGGGGTTTAAATCGTTTGCATCAATTTGACAAAGTTGAAATTGTTAGAATTGAACATCCAGATCATAGTTATGAAGCATTAAACGGAATGGTGGAACATGTTAAAAACATCATGCGAGAATTGAAATTGCCCTATAGAATCCTTCGTTTGTGTGGTGGCGACATGAGTTTTGCTTCGGCATTGACTTATGATTTTGAGGTGTTTTCAACCGCACAAGACCGTTGGTTAGAAATCAGTTCGGTTTCAAACTTTGAAACTTTTCAAGCAAACAGACTAAAGCTTCGTTTTAAAGGAAAAGACGGAAAAACACAATTGGCACATACACTCAACGGAAGTTCTCTAGCCCTACCAAGAGTGCTTGCGGCAATTATTGAAAACTATCAAACAGCTGATGGTATCCAAATTCCAGAAGTGTTGCGCCCTTATTGTGGCTTTGATTATATTAACTAAACGTTAATCTTTATTTTTCAATGTACTAATTTAACACTTTTGTGTTACTTTAGTTTATTGTTTTTAATCTAAAACTCTATGAAATCCGTCTATATATTAATTTGTTTCTTGTTTTCAACAGTTTGTTTTTCTCAAAATGAATTGTTGGCACAAAATTATTTTGACAAAGGCGATTTTGAGAAAGCAGTTATTAGTTATGAAGAATTGTTTAAGTCGCAACCTACCAACGGAAATTATTTTCAAAGAGTAATTGATTGTTACCAGCAATTAAAACAATTTGAAAAAGCTGAAAAAGCAATCAAAGAAAGACTTGACAAATACAATCAAGCTAGTCTTTTAGTCGAACTTGGCTACAATTATCAATTACAAAAAGACGTTGCAAAATCAAAAAAATATTATGACCAAGCAATAGATAAAATCAAAAAAAATCCGAATTTGGTCTATGAAATTGCTTATGTTTTTGAGCGCAAAATCGTAATTGATTATGCCCTGTTATCCTATGAAACTGCATTGCAAATTGACCCAAAAATGAATTTTAATTTCCAGATGGCGATTTTATATGGTCAGCAAGGAAATACCGAATTGATGATTGAAAAATTCTTAACGGAATCATTTGTTAACCAACAAAACTTGAATGCAATTCAAAATCAATTTACCCGTTTTATTACAGAAGATGCTCAAGGAAATTTCAACAATTTACTTAAAAAAGCACTCTTAATTCGGGTTCAAAAAAACCAAGATATCTTTTGGAACCAATATTTGAGTTGGTTTTTTGTTCAAGAAAAAGAATTTGGCAAAGCATTTCTTCAAGAAAAAGCAATCTATAAACGAAATCCTGAGTCTTTTTCAAACATAATTAACCTAGCCAAACTTGCCGCTGAAGAAAACGACCAAGAAACTGCCAAAGAAATTTACGGATTTATATTAGAAAATACACTTGACATTGAACTCAAAATTCAAGCGCATTATTATCTGATGAAACTCAAAATAGAAGCCGCTTCTGAAAAAGATTATCCAATTATTAATACTGAATTAGAGCAGCTTTTAAAACAATTTGGAATAAGTCCTTACAGTTTATTACTTCAAAAAATGCAAGCGCACTTTGAAACTTTTAATCTCAAAAATCCAGAGCAAGGCAAACTTATTTTAAAGAAAGCACTCGAACTTCCGTTAAATCAATTTCAACAAGCTGACATGAAAATGGAACTTGCTGATGAACTTTTGTATCAAGAAAAATACAACCAAGCCTTATTGCTTTATTCTCAAATAGAAGACGATTTAAAAAACGACGCCATTGGTCATGAAGCGAGTTTAAAAATTGCAAAAACCAGTTATTTTCAAGCCGATTTTGCTTGGGCAACTAAACAAGTTTCGCAGTTAAAAGCGGCATCTACACAATTGATTGCCAACGATGCACTTGAACTTTTTTTACTCATTAACGACAACACAGTTTCTGATTCAACACAAACTGATTTGAAAAAATTTGCCCATGCCGATTTCCTAATTTATCAAAACAAAACCACCGATGCTTTAGCTGCTTTTCAAGCGATTTTAAAAGAACATAAAACCGATGAAATAATGCCCGTAACTTTATATCGAATTGGAAAAATATATGAAAAAATGGGCGATTTCACTTTGGCTATTGCACAATATGAGCGCATCATAAAAGATTATAAAGACTGCATTTATGTGGACGAAGCCTATTATTTCTCAGCAGAAATTGCCAATAATCAATTTAAAGATTCAGAAAAAGCAAAGTCATTATACGAACAAATAATTTTCCACCACGAAGACAGTATTTATTTTACAGATGCTCGAAAAAAGTACCGTCAATTGCGGGGCGACAAAGATTTATAGCATTAATATTTATAGAAAATGATAATCTACAACGTTACAATAAACATTCATGAAAGCGTTCACGACCAATGGCTCGAATGGATGCAGCAGAAGCACATTCCAGAGATTTTGGCAACAAAAAAATTCTCGTCTGCTAGAATTGTAAAGGTTTTAATTGAAGAAGAAATGGGCGGAATTACTTATTCTACACAATATTTTACCGATAGCAAAGCAACTTTACAACGTTATTACGACGAGGATGCGCCAGCTTTCAGAGCAGAAGGGCAGTCGCTTTTTGGAGATAAAATGTTGGCTTTTAGAACCGAGTTGGAAGTGGTTTCGGAATTTTTTCAAACAAATTAAATTGTTTAATATGGAAATTAAATTTCAAACCAAAAAAGAAAGCAACAAACAACAGCAAGAAGATTTTTTAAAATTGTCTAAAGTTGAGCGTTTTTATAGCTTTTTGCATTTGTCTGAAAGTGTTAGTCGATTTCCTGTAAAGAACAAAATAGATAAACAAAAGGATAATTTTTTGATAGTCATTAAACCGAAATAATTTGATGAAAAAATGGGCAGAAAATATTGATGAGTTTATCGCTATCGCAAATAAAAATGAGGTAAGAATGTTGATGGTTGGAGGAAGCGCAGTTAATTTTCATGGATATCAACGTCATTCGGCAGATGTCGATTTTTGGATTGAAACCTCAAATGAAAATTTCGAGAAATTGGTTGCAACCTTCAATGAAATGGGGTATGAAATTGACGATTTTCCTGAAAAAGTAAAAAATCAAGAGCAAAATATATCAATAAAATTTTCACCAGTTGATTTGAATTTAGAATTGATTACTAATTTTTCTGTAAACAAATCTTTTGAAGATGCTTATAGAGATAGTGAAAAGGTAGTTGTAAACGAAAAACCATTTTTGAGATGGAATGTTTTATCTTATGAAGATTTAATTACAAGTAAAATAAAAGCCAATCGTCCAAAAGATTTATTAGACATTCAACAACTTCGAGAAATAAAAAACAAATAAACTGCTTTGCGCTTTTGCGTCTTTGCGAGGATTAATAAACAAAATACTGAAACTAAATTCAGGATAAATGGAAAAAGTTAAAGCTAAAAAACACCTTGGTCAGCATTTTCTTAAAGACGAAAGCATCGCCAAGGCTATTGCTGACACTTTAAGCCTTAATAACTATCAAGACATTCTCGAAATTGGTCCAGGAATGGGCGTCTTAACTCAGTTTTTGATAGAAAAACCTGTCAATACTTACGTTATTGAAATCGATACTGAATCTGTTACCTATTTAGACGAAAATTTTCCAAAACTTAAAGGAAAAATAATTTCAAAAGATTTTTTGAAATACAATATCAACGAAATATTTGAAGGAAAACAGTTTGCTATCATTGGAAATTTTCCTTACAATATTTCAACTCAAATTGTGTTTAAAGCACTGGAATACAGGAATCAAATTCCAGAATTTGCTGGAATGTTTCAAAAAGAAGTAGCCCAACGTATTTGTGAAAAAAAAGGCACTAAAGCTTATGGAATTCTTTCGGTTTTGGTTCAAGCATTTTATGAAGCCGAATATCTTTTTACGGTAAATGAAGACGTTTTTATTCCGCCGCCAAAAGTAAAATCGGGTGTTTTGCGTTTGCGAAGAAAAGAAAATTTCACGCTAGAATGTTCAGAAAAATTATTTTTTTCGGTAGTAAAAACCGCCTTTCAACAACGTCGAAAAACAATGCGAAATAGTCTAAAAACTTTCAATCTTTCTGATAATTTGAAAGAAGACACTATCTTTGACCTCAGACCAGAGCAGTTGTCTGTTGAACAATTCATATCTCTAACCCAAAAAATAGAAGCCGATGCAGTTTAAAATCAGCAAAGAACTATTAAAACAAATAGAAAAACTAGTGCATGAAAAAAACGACCAGCAACTGGAAGTTTTGTTAAGTGATTTGCACCATGCTGATATTGCTGAAATTCTGGAGGAGTTAGATTTTGATGAAGCGACATATATTTTTAAAGTTTTGGATAGCGACAAAACCGCCGAGGTTTTACTTGAAATCGATGAAGATTTAAGAGAACGTATTTTAAGCAAACTATCTCCAAAGGAAATTGCCGAAGAACTTGATGAACTCGACACTAACGATGCTGCCGACATTATTGCTGAACTTTCAAAAGACCGAAAAGAAGAAGTAATTTCCGAGCTTCAAGACGTTGAACATGCCAAAGATATTGTAGAACTGCTGCGCTATGACGAAGACACTGCGGGCGGAATCATGCACAAAGAATTGGTAAAAGTCAACGAGAACTGGAACGTGCTGACCTGCGTGAAAGAAATGCGAATTCAAGCCGAAAATATTTCGAGAGTGCATTCTATTTATGTGGTCGATAATGAAGGACGATTGAAAGGACGATTGTCTTTGAAAGATTTATTGACAACCTCAACCAGAACACCAATCAGTGAAGTTTATATCCGAAAATTGAACTTCGTGAAAGTGGACGACGAAGATGTAGAAGTAGCTCGAATCATGCAAAAATACGATCTCGAAGCCATTCCGGTGGTGGACGAATTAGGGCGATTGGTTGGGCGAATTACGATTGATGATATTTTAGACGTTATCGAACAACGAGATACCGAAGACATTCACAAATTTGGGGGAACAGAAGGTTTAGATTTGTCCTACACCAAAACAACACTTGGCGAACTGGTTAGAAAACGCGCCACTTGGTTGATTATTCTTTTCTTGGGCGAAATGCTCACAGCTTCGGCAATGGGATATTACGATATTGAAATTCAAAAAGCAGTAGTTCTTGCATTATTCGTTCCTTTAATTATTTCAAGTGGAGGAAACTCAGGTTCTCAAGCAGCATCGCTCATTATTCGTGCTATGGCTTTAAAGGAATTACAACTGAGCGATTGGTGGTACGTCATGAAAAAAGAAATTCTATCTGGATTATTACTTGGTGCTATACTTGGAATCATTGGTTTTATTAGAATCATGATTTGGCAAAAAACCGGAATTTATGATTACGGTGTCTATTGGATTTGGATTGCGCTTAGTGTTTCATGTTCTTTGGTAGCCATCGTTTTGTGGGGGACACTTTCTGGATCTTTAATTCCTTTTGTGTTGAGAAGAGTGGGTTTAGATCCTGCAACTGCTTCGGCGCCTTTTGTAGCCACTATGGTTGATGTTACGGGATTGATTATCTATTTCTCCATATCTGCATTGTTCTTAACAGGTAAAATATTGTAAAATCATGAACATTCACATCATTGGTGGCGGCAATCTTGGAGTAGCCATCGCAATCGGCATAAACAATTATTCTAAAAACCATTCGATAACCATTACGCGCCGAAATATTGACAGTATTCTTTATTTAGAAAAAGAAGGTATTTCAGTTAAAGCGAACAATACGCATCATATTGAACAAGCCGACCTCATTATTTTAACCATAAAACCCTATCAAGTTGATGCTGTGTTTGAAGAAATTTTACCGTTGATTTCAAACAAAATCATCGCTTCGGCAGTTAGCGGATTGTCTATAGAATCGCTTCAAGAAAAAGTAGGAACTTCTCACTCCATGGTTCATATCATGCCCAATATTGCGGTTCGTTTTGGCGAATCAGCAACTTGCGTTTCCTATTTAGAAAAAAATAAAACTGATGCCCAAAAAGTAATTGATTTATTTAACGACTTAGGCACTGTAGCAGTCATTGACGAAAAACTAATGGACGCTGCCACCGTGCTGGGTGCTTGCGGAACTGCTTATGCGCTTCGATACATTCGAGCATCGATGCAGGCAGGAATAGAAATTGGATTTGATGCCCAAACTGCCCTCGCCATTGCGTCTCAAACCGCCAAAGGTGCTGCAACAATGGCATTGGTCGAGAAAATTCATCCTGAACAATTGATTGATCGAGTAACTACGCCCCAAGGCTGCACAATTGTTGGTCTCAACGAAATGGAACACCAAGGTTTTAGTTCGTCATTAATTAAAGGAATCAAAACTTCGCTTCAAAAAATAAAAAGCTAAACTTTCGCCTGAAATGATGCTATCAAAAACCATAAAAATCCTTCATTTAGACAGCAATCATCCTTTGTTGAAAACACAATTGCAAGAGGCTGGATTTGTTAACGAAGAAGATTTTGTTTCTTCAAAAGAGACCATCGAAACAAAAATTCAAGATTACGAAGGAATTGTCATCAGAAGTCGATTCAAGATTGACAAAGCTTTTATTGACAAAGCCATTAACTTGAAATTTATTGCTCGTGTGGGTGCTGGACTTGAAAGCATTGACTGCGAATATGCCGCTGCTAAAAACATTCAACTTTTTGCTGCTCCCGAAGGCAATAGCAATGCGGTAGGCGAACACACACTCGCCATGCTGCTCTCGTTGTTCAATAAATTAAACCAAGCCGACCAAGAAATCAGAGCTGGAAAATGGAATCGAGAATCGAATAGAGGTTATGAACTCGAAGGAAAAACGGTTGGAATTATTGGCTATGGCAACATGGGAAAAGCTTTCGCTAAAAAACTTCGTGGTTTTGACTCCGAAGTTATTTTTTTTGACATTCAACCCCATATTGAAGATGGTAATGCCAAACAAGTTTCATTAGCAGAATTGCAACAAAAAGCCGATGTACTCAGCCTGCACATTCCTTGGACACCCGAAACCAACCAAATGGTTAATGAAGATTTCATCAATGCGTTTACTAAACCATTTTGGTTCATCAACACCTCACGAGGCAAAAATGTTGTGACTGCAGACGTTGTAAAAGCCCTACAAAATCATAAAATTCTCGGTGCTGCGCTTGATGTTTTAGAATATGAAAAACTTTCGTTCGAAACACTTTTTGATAGCAACACCAATATTCATGAGGCTTTTGCTTATTTATTAAATTCAAAAAACGTACTCCTTTCACCCCACATCGCGGGTTGGACTTTCGAGAGCCATGAAAAACTAGCGCAGGTTTTGGTCGATAAAATCAAAGCGTTTTATAGTTAATGAGTTATGAATTATGAATTATGAGTTATGAATTATAGTCTAAAACCTTAGCCCTAACTCCTACTACCTATAACCTACTACCCAAAACCTACCTCCTAAAACCCTTCTTTGTTATCCGTGTACAGACTCTGATTTTCCGTATTTTGAAATAATTGAAGCTTCAAAATCCAACCATTCTCTCCAACGTTTTTCGACATCGATTCCTTTGCCATATTTTCGAGCATAAGTAATGAAAGTGGTGTAATGTCCCGCTTCGCTTTCCATCAAATCTCTATAAAATGCTGAAAGTTCTTTATCGTTGATGTTTTCTGAAAGCACTTTAAATCGTTCGCAACTTCGGGCTTCAATCATTGCCGAAAACAACATTCGTTCTACAAATCCAGAGACTCTGCTGCCCGTATTGCTTCGTTTCATATATTGAGCCAACTCGCCTACATATTCATCTTTTCGTTCTCTTCCTAAAGTCAAACCTCGTTGTTGAATAATGTTGTTTACCATTTGAAAATGCTCTATTTCTTCTTTTGCCAAAGCCAACATATCTGTAACTAAATCTGGATATTCAGAGTTTATTGTAATAATGGTAATTGCATTTGAAGCCGCTTTTTGTTCGCACCAAGCGTGGTCTGTCAGAATTTCTTCAATGTTTTTTTCTACAATATTTACCCATCGTGGGTCGGTTGGAAGTTGTAAACGCAGCATTTTATTTTTATTTTTTTAAAGGCAAAAATAGCGAGAATAACTAACAAATTAGCTTAATGGTAATATTAAAACACTTTAATTCAAATAAATCTTATGAAGAAAATGTATATAGTTAGTCAATTAAAGTTTTTAATTATTTTTTTCTATGGTTCTACTTGTAAAACTAATCTGCTTTTTATTTTTTGGAAAACAAAAAGAGTCATTATGATGTTTCATAAAACTTAGTTAGTCAATTTTACTCATTATCAAGATAGTTTTACTCGTATTTATTAAATGAATCAAGTTAGAAATAGCTTCTAAAAACCAAATATTTTATTATAAAATTTCTCATTAAATTCTTAGAAACTCCAGAGCATCAAAAAGCACAAGAAGTTTAATAAAAATTTAATTTGTTTCTGAAAAAATCCCTTTCAAAAAAAATAATCCGTAGAGAATTTTATTAAGTTTTGTTAATTGTTGATGATTTTGTTTGAAAATATTTTTGCGAACATAGAAGTAAAATTGAAATACTAATTTCAAATTTTTTATAAATTAAATAACAAAATCAATTATTCATGAGATTAAATATTATTTCATTTTATAATCAAACCAAATTGCGAAAATCTAGCTTAACAACTTATCTGAACTGCTTCGATACTTTTTCCGCTTTTTTACTTTCGGATCCGATTACAATTCGATCCGGACTTAGTGTATCTGAGATTGCCGTTCCTTCTTTTAGAAATTCCGGA
>CAIXNQ010000098.1 GCA_903920835.1 uncultured Bacteroidota bacterium
TGTCGCAGTTTACGTTGCATGCTGCTACCAAAAAAGGCAACCGACCGAGCTATATTAAGGCTGCAAAACCCGAAATTGCGATACCAATTTATGAAAAATTCATCATACAAATAGAAGCGGAGTTAGGCAAAAAAATACAAACCGGTCAATTTGGTGCTGACATGAAAGTAGCGTTGGTTAATGACGGACCAGTGACGATAATTATTGATACAAAAAACAAAGAATGAGTGTTAATTTTTAATTTTTTGAACTATATCTAGTAAATTGCAAATTTATCTACTGCCCTATTCCACTCAATAAATATATAAAAATCTCAACAAAAAATTAGATCTCCCCAGAATTATCCTTTTGCGTTTAGTTGCCCAAATTAATAAAGTAATTCATAATTCAAAACTCCTAATTTATTATCAAATAGCGAGCAAAAGTTAATAATTAGCATTAATTTTTTAGTTAAAGTAGGCGTTTTAAATGAATTTTTATCAATAATGAAATAAAATTATGGTTGATGTAGATAAAGGTTTCAACTTTTTACTTAAATTTGTTTGCTAATAATTGATCAGTTATGACAAAAATATCCGAATCATCTGCTTTAACCTTTGAGGATTTTAAAAAGGAAGTATTGAATGATTATAAAATTGCCACCATCAGTCGCGAATGTAGTTTGCTCGGTCGCAAAGAAGTACTGACAGGAAAGGCTAAGTTTGGCATCTTTGGCGATGGCAAAGAAGTGCCACAGTTGGCGCTAGCAAAAGCTTTTCAAAACGGTGATTTTCGTTCGGGATATTATCGTGATCAAACATTTATGATGGCAATTGGGGCATTATCTATCGAGCAATTTTTTGCCGGATTATATGGCCACACCGACTCCGTAGCAGAACCAATGAGTGCTGGAAGACAAATGGGCGGACATTTTGCAACTGCATCGCTAGACAATAATGGCAACTGGAACAACTTGACCAAACAAAAAAATTCGAGCGCTGATATTTCTCCTACTGCAGGACAAATGCCGCGATTGTTAGGTTTGGCACAAGCCTCTAAAATATATAGAAACGTTGCAGGAATAGACACTACGCTGTTTTCTGAAAACGGAAACGAAATAGCTTGGGGAACCATCGGCAACGCTTCTACTTCTGAAGGTTTGTTTTTTGAAACGATTAATGCCGCGGGAGTGCTTCAAGTGCCCATGGTAATGAGCGTTTGGGACGATGAATACGGCATTTCTGTCCATGCAAAACATCAAACAACCAAAGAAAATATCTCTGAAATATTGAATGGTTTTCAACGAACAACAGACCAAAAAGGTTATGAGATTTTGCGTGTAAAAGGTTGGGATTATCCATCATTAATCACTACCTATCAAAAAGCTGCCGAGATTGCAAGAGCCGAACATGTTCCGGTTTTAATTCATGTGCAAGAGCTTACACAACCACAAGGACACTCGACTTCTGGTTCGCACGAAAGATATAAAAATGCCGAAAGGCTGGCTTGGGAAACCGAGTTTGATTGCTTGCGACAAATGCGTTTTTGGATGCAATCACAAGATATTGCCACATCAGAAGAGCTTGACGCCATTGATGCCGCAGCCAAAAAAGAAGTTCTTGAAGCCAAAAAAGCAGCTTGGGCAGCTTATTTAGCTCCTCTAAAACAAGAACAAAACGAGTTGGTTTTGCTTTTAGAAAACATAGCTAGCAACAGCAATAATGCGGTTTTTATTCAAAAATATGCTGCCGATTTAAAGAGTATCAAAGAACCCATTCGCAAAGATTTATTAACCATTGCCCGAAAAATTCTTCGCATGGTGAACGGTGAGTCTGGTCAGACTGTTTTGGCAAATTGGATAACAAATTATATAACTCAAATTCAACCCAAATTTAGTGCGCATTTGTTTTCTGAATCTTCTAGAAATGTTAATTCGGTTAAAGAGATTGCGCCAATTTATGACAATAACACCGAAGAAGTTGACGCTCGATTGGTGCTGAGAGATAATTTTGATGCTATTTTTAGCAAATATCCCGAAACATTAATTTTTGGAGAAGATTCCGGAAACATTGGCGATGTCAATCAAGGTTTGGAAGGCATGCAAGAAAAGTATGGCGAACTCAGAGTTGCCGATGTAGGCATTAGAGAAGCAACGATTCTTGGTCAAGGAATCGGATTGGCCATGAGGGGTTTGCGACCAATTGCTGAAATTCAATATCTGGATTATTTGCTCTACGCTATTCAAATCATGAGTGATGATTTAGCTACTTTGCAATACAGAACCCACGGAAAACAAAAAGCACCATTAATCATCAGAACGCGCGGACACCGATTGGAAGGTGTGTGGCATTCTGGTTCTCCAATGGGAATGATCATAAATGCAATTAGAGGAATTCATGTTTTGGTTCCAAGAAATATGACCAAAGCCGCAGGGTTTTATAATACATTATTAACCACAGACGAACCCGCATTAGTGATTGAATGTTTAAATGGTTACAGATTAAAAGAAAAAATGCCAAGTAATTTGGGCGAATTTACCACCCCAATTGGCGAAGTAGAAACCATAAAACAAGGAACTGATCTAACAGTAGTTTCCTACGGTTCGACGTTAAGACTAGTAGAACAAGCAGCTATCGAACTTGAAACTGTTGGTATTTCATGTGAAATTATTGATGCACAATCATTGTTACCTTTTGATATCGAACACAACATTGCTAAAAGTATTTCAAAAACAAATCGTCTTTTAATTGTTGACGAAGATGTTCCGGGGGGCGCATCTGCTTATATTCTTCAACAAGTTTTAGAAGTTCAAAACGGATACCAATTTTTAGACAGTAAACCCGAAACATTAGCTGCAAAAGCTCACAGACCAGCTTATGGCACCGATGGAGATTACTTTTCAAAACCGTCAATTGAAGATATTTTTGAAAAAATATACGCCATGATGAATGAGGCAAATCCAACAAAATATAGGAGTCTTTTTTAGACTTTAGTCAATCCACAAACAACTTCAGTTACTAATAATTGAAGTTTTTTTTGTTTATAAAGCATTGAAAATTTCTGTTGACAATTTCATTCATTCTTAAAAATAAATATAATTTTACACCCAATAATTTAATTCCCAATTGATGTCTAATTTACAACAACTATCCGATTTTACTACACAAGTCCGCAGAGATATTTTGCGCATGGTTCATGCCGTTAATTCAGGTCACCCAGGAGGTTCTTTAGGTTGCGCCGAATTTATAGTTGCATTATATCAAAATGTAATGAAACGAAACCCCGAATTTGAAATGAATGGCCACAACGAAGATTTGTTTTTCCTTTCAAATGGTCATATTTCTCCTGTATTTTATAGTGTTTTGGCTCGAAGTGGCTATTTTCCAGTAGCGGAATTGGCTACATTCAGAAAAATAAATTCTCGTTTGCAAGGTCATCCAACAACGCATGATGGTTTGCCTGGAGTTAGAATAGCTTCTGGATCTCTTGGTCAAGGTTTGTCGGTGGCAATAGGTGCTGCACAAGCAAAAAAATTGAATAATGACCCTAATTTGGTTTATAGTTTGCATGGCGATGGCGAGCTTCAAGAAGTACAAAACTGGGAAGCAATTATGTATGCTTCTGCAAAAAAAGTAGATAACATAATTGCAACGATTGATGTTAACGGAAAACAAATTGACGGAACTACCGACGAAGTTTTATATATGGGCAGTATTCAATCAAAGTTTGAA
>CAIXNQ010000099.1 GCA_903920835.1 uncultured Bacteroidota bacterium
AACTTGAAAGCTTTTAAAGTAATACAAAATAATTTATATCAATTTATTTTTTAACTTTAAAAAGCATAATTCTGCGAATCATTTTTAGTTTAATTAAGAAAATTATTCTTGATTTAAATTTTTTACTTAGTAAACATTCAAAAAAGTAGTTTCTTAAGTATTCTTTCTTTTTGAAAAACAACTGTTTAATTCAAAAAGAAAAAATTTAAAAATCAGTTGTTTTCGTTTTTAATAAAAAAAGAATTAATTGTAAAAACAAACATCCCCACGTAAACTTTTCTAAAGGATTTACAATAGATGAGGCATTATTACTTGTTGTTAATTCTTTGTTACTTTCATTTTGATTTAAGATAAAAAGAATTGTTAGGAAACTATTTCCCATTAAAAGTATATTTAGAGAATTCATTAAAACCATTTTTACCTTATTTCTATGTTTTATTAAAAATTATTAAAGTTGTAGCCCATCAGTCAGTTTACTTCGATTGTAAATCAAAAAGTTTAGCGATCTTCATTCTAAAAGTTTTCTCTGATGGACTGAAGTTATGAAATCAAAAAGATCTGGTTTCAAAGATCTTAGATCTTGGATTTTTGATCTGTTTTTTATAGATAATTTTTTTAAATTTTTGAAAAGAATTATGTATTTGCTTGAACTTGTAAAAATACAAATCCTAAAGCTAATCCAAAAAGTGTAATTCCAAAACAAATGATAGCAGTAGTTACGATTTCTCCCATATTTTTCTTTTTTAAAATATATTTAAATGTATTGTGGAAACAGTCTAGAATCAAAATTTTAAAAAACTTTGTCCTAATGAAAGACTGTCAGTTGACTAAGTCGGGACGAAGTCAGAATTAAAAACCGTTTCTTCCCCAAACAACCATAGCTAACGAAAACGAAAATACTAACATTAAAGAAGCCCAACCTAAACTAAGTACATCGATCATAACTATTAAAAATTTTAAATGAATAAGATTTTGTTGTAATACTACCTATTATAATTTTCAAGTTTAAATTATTTTTTTTTAGAAAAAATAATTAAGAGGATCTCTTTTTTGAAACATTTTCGCAGAGTTAGTTCTCACGAAGTCGACGTTGATTTTTGAAATTTTATTTCTTCCTAAAATCTCCGTAGAATTTTTAGTTTTATCTTTCGAAAAGTACAAAAAAACTTATAATGGGGAATAACAATGGAAACTAAAAAATTAATTAATTTTTTTCTTTCTACTGTTATAATAATTAAGAAAATACTAAAAACCAAGGAATTTTATGATTACAGAATTAAATATTTATACTGCTCTTGTATTAGCGTTTCTTCTTCTTGCTCTTTCTGTTCGTTTAGGTGTTTCATTATATCAAGTGAAATAAAAGGAAAAAAGAAAATTAGCCCTTTTTTTATGTTCAGAGTCTTTGATTTCAGTTGACGAAGTTAGGACTTCGTCAGTCGAAGATTCTAGTTAGCTTTTTGCATTTTTTACACATTTAACTTTTTTCTTTCTTTTTTCTTTTGGTATTTTCGAAAAAATCTAAAAATATTTTTTAGTGGACTAAGTCTATCGAAGATTCTAAGTGAAAGATTCAAAAAAGTGTTATTATTTAGTAATTGGATATTAAGAGAAAAATTTATGGCAACAGTAAAAAATTTAAATAACTTTCCCTTTGCTGCCATTATTGGTCAAGAAGAAATGAAGTTAGCATTACAATTAAACGTAATTGACCCAAAAATTGGTGGTGTTATGATTATGGGAGATCGTGGAACAGGTAAATCAACGACAATCCGAGCATTGGCGGATCTTTTACCAGATATTACGATTATTAAAAATGATCCATTTAATACTGATCCAAAAGGTTTAGCAACTCAATATGAAACTGAAGAAATTAAAATCCCAATGGTAGAATTACCTTTAGGAGCTACAGAAGATCGTGTTTGTGGAACAATTAATTTAAAAGAAGTTTTATCTGGGGGAAGCAGTACTTTTGAACCAGGATTATTAGCTCGTGCAAACCGCGGACTTTTATACGTAGATGAAATCAATTTATTAGATGATCATTTAGTTGACGTATTATTAGATTCAGCTGCTTCAGGATGGAATACAGTAGAACGTGAAGGAATTTCAATTAAACATCCAGCGAAATTTATTTTAGTTGGTTCAGGAAATCCAGAAGAAGGAGAACTAAGACCTCAATTATTAGATCGTTTCGGAATGCATGCTGAAATTCGTACAATTCGTGAACCAAATTTACGTGTAAAAATTGTAGAAGAAAGAATGAGTTTTGACCAATCTCCTGAAGAATGGTTTGAAAAATATGAAAAAGAACAATTTGCAATTCAAGATCGTATTGTTCGCGCTCAAAATTCTTTAAGTAAAGTAACAATCAATAAAGATTTTCAATTAAAAATTTCTCAAGTTTGTAGTGAGTTAGAGATTGAAGGTTTAAGAGGAGATATTGTTTCAACAAGAGCAGCTAAAGCATTAGCAGCATTTGAAGGAAGAGAAGAAGTAACTGTTGATGACATCAGAAGAACAATTACTCTTTGTTTACGTCACCGTTTACGTCGTGATCCAATGGAATCAATTAGTACTGGAGATAAAACAGGAGCTGTATTTGAGAAAATTTTCTCTGAATCAGTAATTTAAACTTTTTTATTTTCTATTTTTTTAAGTTTTTTAGACAAAGTCTATCTTTCTTGACAGTTTTTTTACAGTTAGTGAGCTCAGTAGGATTCGAACCTACATTAGAAACTTAGAAGGTTTCCGTCCTAATCCCTTAGACGATGAGCCCATTTGTAACAAATTTTTTATATAGGCGGTACTGGATTTGAACCAGTGGCCATCTGCTTGTAAGGCAGATGCTCTACCGCTGAGCTAACCGCCTTTATAATTAAATTATAAACTATCTTGTAGAAAAAAGTGTAATTTTTTTGATTAATTTTTAAAGTCTTTTAAACTTTCCTCTAAAACATAGATTGCAACCGCTTCAATTTCTTTTTCTTTTAATCGTCCACCAAAAGCAGGCATTCCATTTTTTCCATTTAAAACTTGATATGAAATGGCATCCGTTGTATTCATGCCATTTGCTTCTAAGGTTTCTTTTTTCAAGTTTTTTTCAGGAATAATAATATTATTTCCTCCAGCATGACAAACCATACAATTATTTTTAAAAATTTTTTCTCCTTTTTCAAAAGTAGTAATGGCATTGGTTTTTTCTAAAGAGAAAAAGAAAATAGAAAAATAAATTAAAAAAGAGGAAAATAGAAAAGCAATTTTTTTCATTTTTGTTTTTGATAAAAAAATAAATAATATGGAGTTTAAAAATACAAATAGAAATTCTATTAGTTTATTTTAACTTTTTTATTTGACAAAATTTATTAAAAAAAAATTCTTTTTTCTTCCAACTTTTATGTCAGAAGAAAAAAGAATAAGGATAAGAAATATTAGTCGATTGGTTTTAATTGTAAAACTGGTTCAGTTTCACGGTTAATTCCTTTTTCGAATCCAGCAGCAGCTGCACGTGAACGTCCAGAATGCCACCAGTGACCAACTAAGAAGAAGAATCCAAGAATGTAGTGTGAACATGTTAACCAAGAACGTGGAGAAACATAGTTAACTGAGTTAATTTCTGTAGCTACTCCACCTACTGAGTTTAATGCACCTAATGGAGCATGTGTCATGTATTCAGCAGCACGACGTTCTTGCCAAGGTTGAATGTCGTTTCTAATCTTGTTGATATCTAATCCATTTGGACCTCTTAAAGGTTCAACCCATGGAGCTCTCATATCCCAGAAACGCATAGTTTCTCCACCAAAGATGATTTCTCCACTTGGTGAACGCATTAAGTATTTCCCTAATCCAGTTGGACCTTGTGCAGAAGCAACATTTGCTCCTAAACGTTGGTCACGAACAAGGAAAGTGAATGCTTGTGCTTGAGAAGCTTCAGGACCTGTAGGACCGAAGAATTCACTTGGATAAGCTGTGTTGTTGTACCATACAAAAACTGAAGCAGATAATCCCATTACAGATAAAGCTGCTAAACTGTATGATAAATAAGCTTCTCCTGACCATACAAAAGCTCTTCTTGCCCAAGCAAAAGGTTTTGTTAAGATATGCCAGAATCCACCAACTACACATAAAACTCCCATCCAGATATGTCCACCAACTAAGTCTTCTAAGTTGTTGATTGAAATAATCCAACCGTCACCACCGAAAGGCGATTTGAATACATATCCAAAGATTACAAGTGGGTTTAATGTAGGATTTTTAACTAATCGAACATCTCCTCCTCCTGGAGACCAAGTATCGTATAGACCACCGATATACATAGCTTTGATAACTAATAAGAAAGCTCCAATTCCTAGTAATACTAAGTGGATTCCTAAAATAGTTGTCATTTTATTTTTATCACGCCAGTCGTATCCGAAAAGTGGAGCATTAGTTTCTAATGTATCTGGTCCAAAAAGAGAATGGTAAATTCCACCAAATCCTAATACAGCAGAAGAAATTAAATGTAATACACCAACTACGAAATAAGGATAGATATCAATAATTTCTCCACCAGGACCTACTCCCCAACCTAAAGTTGCTAAATGAGGAAGAAGGATGAAACCTTGATCGTAAAGAGGTTTTTCAGGGATAAAATGTGAAACTTCGAATAAAGTCATAGCTCCACACCAGAATACCATTAATCCTGAATGTGCAACGTGCGCACCAAGAAGTTTTCCAGAAAGATTGATAAGTCTTGCATTTCCAGCCCACCAGGCAAATCCTGTAGATTCAATTGTTTTGTTAGTCGTAATTTCTAAATCATCAAAGCGCGTTTCCACGTGGTAATACCTCTTCTGGGAAAATATAGTTTTCGTGTGGTTGATCTTGTGCCGCCATCCACATACGGATACCTTCATTTAAAAGGATGTTTTTTGTGTAGAATGTTTCAAATTCAGGATCTTCTGCTGCTCTTAATTCTTGAGAAACGAAGTCATAAGCACGTAAGTTTAAAGCTAATCCTACGATACCTACAGCACTTGCCCAAAGACCTACTACAGGAACGAATAACATGAAGAAGTGTAACCAACGTTTGTTAGAGAATGCTACACCGAAAATTTGAGACCAGAATCTGTTTGCTGTAACCATTGAGTACGTTTCTTCAGATTGTGTTGGTGTGAAAGCACGGAATGTGTTTGCAGCATCACCATCTTCGAATAACGTATTTTCAACAGTTGCACCGTGAATAGCACAAAGTAATGCACCTCCTAAAATACCAGCAACTCCCATCATATGGAATGGGTTTAATGTCCAGTTATGGAATCCTTGTAAGAATAAAAGGAAACGGAAAATTGCA
>CAIXNQ010000100.1 GCA_903920835.1 uncultured Bacteroidota bacterium
AATTTTTTGCTCAATTAATGTTTCATCAGCAAAAAAAACTGTTCCTTTTAGATTAATTTTAATGGCTTTTTGACGTGCGTCGATAGATCTTTTTAATACAATGACTTTCTGAATTTCATTTTTAGAAATATTAAAAAGTTTGGCAATATGGTCATTAATTAATGATTCATTTACGGCTATTTCAGGCGAAACTTGGGTTTGAAATTCTCTAGGCATGGGACAAAATTAACTTTATTTACAAAATAAAGTAGTTTAATTGCCAATTGATTTTATATAAATAAGTTGAATAAAATGACTTTTTAAATCTAAAAAGCCAATAAATAATTTAATATTTAATTCTTCGGGGGATATTGTTCTAATATTTTAGTAACAAATTCTCTGATATTTTCATCTTTTTTGTTGGTGTCTTTGGTTAGAACTCCTTCGCCTTCGCCTTGCCAAATTAGTTCTTTTTTAGAGGCGTCAATAATGTCGATAAAAAGAGTGCCTTCGTTATATCGGTTAATTGAAGTTGTGCCGCCCCAAATGAATGGATTCCAACCCCAGCCCCAGCCATATCCCCAACCCATATTAAACTGGTTGACATTAACTTGTTCTCTTTCTTTTGTGAAAAAGTTAACCAACAATCCAGGAGTTTCACTTTTGGTAAAACCTTTTGCAGACATAGTTTCATCAATAGAATGCATAATTCGTTTTTTGTCTAAATCAGATATTTCGACCTTATCAATACCCGTTTTATAAAACGCAAAGGTTTTATAAGCCGAAAAATCAACTTTTTTGTCATAATCACTGTTTACTCTAATAGAACTGCATGAAGCAATTAGAAAAAATATCGGAAATAATTTAATTGTTTTCATATCTTTTTATTTTAAATTTAAAAGTTTTATTTTTAAGGTTTAAAATTTCAGGTTATTTGATAATAAATTAATTTGAAACCTGAAACTATAATAAATCTTCATCAACAAAATTTGGAATTGTAACTTTCAATAAAGGTTGTGTTTCCATAGCTCTTTTTATGGCGAAAATGGCACCTTCGTTTCTTGCCCAACTTCTTCTGGAGATTCCGTTGTTTACATCCCAAAAAAGCATTGATTCTAAACGTTTTGATGCTTCTTTAGTTCCGTCAAGAACCATACCAAAACCACCGTTGATTACTTCGCCCCAACCCACGCCACCGCCATTGTGTATAGAAACCCAAGTGGCACCACGAAAACTGTCGCCAATGACATTTTGTATTGCCATATCGGCAGTAAAACGAGAGCCGTCGTAGATATTTGAAGTTTCTCGGTAAGGCGAATCGGTTCCTGAAACATCGTGGTGGTCTCGACCTAAAATGACGTAGCCAATTTCGCCACGGGCAATGGCTTGATTGAACGCTTCGGCAATTTTGATTCGACCTTCGGCATCGGCATAAAGGATTCGAGCTTGTGAACCTACAACTAATTTATTTTCTTGCGCCCCTTTAATCCATTGGATGTTATCTGCCATTTGTTGTTGGATTTCAGTAGGAGAATTTTTCATCATTTCTTCAAGTACCACACAAGCAATTTTATCAGTTTTGTCTAAATCATCTGGGTTTCCTGAAGCACAAACCCAACGGAATGGTCCAAATCCGTAATCAAAACACATGGGGCCCATAATGTCTTGCACGTAGCTGTTGTATTTGAAATCGATATGATTATCGGCAAAAACATCCGCACCAGCACGAGAAGCCTCTAGTAAAAAGGCATTTCCGTAGTCAAAGAAATAAGTTCCTTTTTCAGTATGTTTGTT
The DNA here is from genome assembly GCA_903920835.1 of uncultured Bacteroidota bacterium. Taxonomy (GTDB): domain Bacteria; phylum Bacteroidota; class Bacteroidia; order Flavobacteriales; family Flavobacteriaceae; genus Flavobacterium. The sequence goes on from CAIXNQ010000100.1 coordinate 1,774, forward strand.
GATTGCAGTAGCATGACGCCGTAATGTTTTTTGAACTTCTTCTTTGAATTTGGTTGGATTGTTTGCCATTAAATCGTTAGATTCTTCAAACGTATAACCAATAGGATAATAACCTCCTGCCCAAGGATTGTGCAGTGAAGTTTGATCGGAACCTAAATCAATATGGAGATTTTCATGGTCAAAACGTTCCCAAATATCGACTACATTTCCTAGATAGGCAATCGAAACCACTTCGTGATTTTCTAAGGCTCTTTTAACTCTTGGCACTAATTCATCAATGTTTTCAATCACTTCATTAATCCAACCTTGCGAATGACGAATGTGGGTAATTTTCGGATTTACTTCGGCACAAACGGTAACACATCCTGCAATGTTTCCTGCTTTGGGTTGCGCACCACTCATTCCGCCCAATCCTGAAGTGACGAATAAGCCTCCTTTTGGAGCTTTTTTTATTTTTCTGAATCCGTTTAAAACCGTGATGGTTGTTCCGTGAACAATTCCTTGTGGACCGATATACATATAACTTCCAGCGGTCATTTGACCATATTGCGAAACGCCTAAAGCATTCATTTTTTCCCAATCATCGGGTTTGGAATAGTTTGGTATCACCATTCCGTTGGTAACCACCACTAGTGGCGCTTCTTTATGCGAAGGAAATAATCCCATAGGATGACCAGAATACATAGCTAATGTTTGCTCTTCGGTCATTTCTGCCAAATATTTCATCGTCAACACATATTGTGCCCAATTTTGAAACACTGCTCCATTGCCGCCATAAGTAATTAATTCATGCGGATGTTGTGCTACAGCATCATCCAAATTGTTTTGAATCATCAACATGATTGCTTTTGATTGTTCACATTTTCCCGGATATTCAGATATTGGTCTTGCATATATTTTATAATCTGGACGAAAACGGTACATATAAATTCTGCCATACGTTTCTAATTCAGCTTTGAATTCAGGGAGTAATTCGGCGTGATGTTTAGGTTCGAAATAACGAAGTGCATTTTTTAAGGCTAACTTTTTTTCTTCTTCCGAAAGAATTTCTTTACGTTTTGGAGCGTGATTTATTTCTGGTTCATAAGGTTTTGGATTGGGTAAAACCGATGGAATTCCTTGTACTATTTGTTCTTGAAAGGTCATATTTTTTTGTAAATAATTTTATTAGTTTCAAAATTAAAATAATTGGTTTAATAACACGCTCATTTGAACAAATTTTAACAATTGTAAGTTCATTTTAAAGTCAAAAATAAAATATAGAAGTTGTAAATTGTAATTGATATATTTGCCTTGATGAAATTAAACAATTTGTAAGATAAAATTATAATGAAACAATACCAAGATTTAGTCCGTCATATTTTGACTAATG
>CAIXNQ010000101.1 GCA_903920835.1 uncultured Bacteroidota bacterium
ATAGTGCCCTAGAAGTTTGAAGAACTGCCCAAAACGAAGTATTAAAGAGTTAGTAACAAGTTTAGAAAATGTAGGCATTATTGTAAACATTGAAAAAAGTGTGAAATTGGATTAAAAATAACCTGCAACTAACAGCCACTACAATTTCGAATTTTGTGGTAAGTTCTCGTTCACGTTTAGCAAGAATTTTTAAATAATCATTTAACTATAATTTCATACAAAATCGGCTTAGATGGCGACGCATCATTTTCAAATGAAACTATCTGTAAATTCAAGATATAGTTTCCGTCTTTAATTGCATCATCAACAACGATTAGCTCGGTAATTGTGCAATCTAATCGCGCATCTGGGTTTAAATCTTTTGTGTTTTTAACATTCCAAAAAGCTTTGTGGGCAAGCAATTTTCCTTCGTCTTCTTCTCGATCTACGCTGGGCAAGTCGATTAGCAAATGTTTTACGTCAATTTCTCTTAAATAAATAGCGGCATCTTCCGCCAAATAGGGCGGATTGGTGTGCGAATAATTGTTAGTTTTCTTTTGCGTATCATTTGGCAAGGTTCTAATGACAACGGCTTCTGGATTTTTTCCTGCCAAAGCAATTTCTATTTGTTCTTTCGTAATTATTTTATCATCGCCAAATTGTTTTGGAGTAATACTGATTAATTGTGCTTTAAAAAAGAACTGTTTTAAACATTGATTGATACTGAAAAACGCATGCGTAATGTGACCCAAACACTCAGTATGAGTTCCATGACCGTGCGGGTTGAAAAAAATATTATTGAAGTTTGTCGAACTTCCTTCAGTTATTTTTCCGACCCAATTGCCAACCTGAACCGGTTTAATTTCGGGTTGCTCTAGATACCAAGCAATAGGATTTTGACCGTTTGATGTCAGCGGAATCGAAATGTCTATGGGTTTTGAAAGATCAATATTGATTCGGTCTATGGTTGCAATCATTTTGTTTAGAATTTATTTCAAAGTTACAAAAAACAAATCGCTAGCAATGCCGTCGGTTAAAAATCGACCTTTATCGGTAGTCTTCAAAATGCCGTTTTCGACAATCAATAACTTGTTTTGAAGATGTTTTTCAGTCATTTGGATTAAATAGGTTAAATACTTTTCGCCAAATTTATTAGTAATACGGTCGAGCGAAACGCCCCAAATTGTTCGCAGGCCTGTCATTATATACTCATTATAACGGTCGGCTGTTGTCAGCACTTCATATTCCGATGGCATTTCATCTTGATTTATTGCTTTTAGATACAGATTATTGTTGGCAATATTCCAACTCCTTTTTGTGCCGTCAAAGCTATGGGCAGATGGGCCAATCCCCATATATTTTTCACCTAGCCAATAGTTCGAGTTGTTTTTAGAAAAAAAACCTTCCTTTCCAAAATTCGATAGTTCATAAGGAATAAATCCCTTTGGAATTAGGGTATCTATTAATAGTTGATGCTGTTCTTGGGCAGTTTCGTCACTGGGTTTTTCAATAGTTCCGTTTGAAATTAGTTTGTCTAAAGCCGTTTTAGGTTCGACCGTCAAAGCATAACTCGACAGGTGCGGAATGTTAAACGACAAAGCAGTATTTATGTTTATCAACCATTTTTCATTGTTACTATTGGGCATTCCATAAATCAAATCAATAGAGATATTATCGAAATATTGGGTTGCTTCGGTCAAACATTTCTTGGCTTCGGTGGCATTGTGTGCTCGGTTCATCAACTTTAAATCGTCTTCAAAAAACGACTGAACACCGATGCTTAATCTGTTGATTGGGCTTTTGTGCCAATCTAAAATTTGTTGCCGATGAATATCGTCGGGGTTGGCTTCGAGCGTGATTTCAGGATTTTTTGACACATTATAATTGGCATAAATAGTGGCTATTAAATGCTGAATAGATTCCAATGGCAAAATTGAAGGAGTGCCACCACCAAAATAAATCGTTTCGATAATTTCTGATTCAAACTCAGTTTTACGAAGTACTAATTCATTGGCTAATGCCATAACCATTGCCTCTTTATTTTTCATTGAAGTCGAAAAATGAAAGTTACAGTAATGACAAGCCTGTTTGCAAAAAGGAATATGAATATAAATCCCAGCCATAAGCAAGTTTTAGGTTTCAAAAATAGTGTTAATTGCTACAGATGCGATACAAATAAATTTTATTTATCAGTTGAAATAAAACTATTTTTTGATTTGATTTCTGTTGCTCCCATTTTTAGATTTGCTTCATTGATTTATAACCTACATAAATATTTATTTTTCTACCTAATAAATTATCATTAACAAATCATAACTTTAATCAACTTCTAAAAACACTCTTTTATTTCAATTTCATTTTATATAATTAATTCTATTAAAATTGATTTATTTGAAGACAAAAGTTGAAGTGATTTAATATTACAAATTTGTTTTTATTCCTTCCCAACCGATAATTGCAGTTTTCCTGGTGTTGCCCCACATATATCCTCCAATATTCCCCGTGGCTTGAATTACGCGATGACAAGGAATAATAAATGCCACAGGATTACTGCCTATGGCTGTGCCAACGGCTCTTGACGCATTGGGATTTTCAATTTGGTTGGCAATATTTTTATAGGTTGTTAATTGTCCCATGGGGATTTTCAAAAGTGCTTCCCAAACTTTTAGCTGAAAATCGGTGCCTTTTAAATGTAGTTTTATTTGGTTCAAATCTGTCCAGTCGTGACTAAAAATGCTGAGTACATTTTGATGTAAAATTACTGTTTGTTGTTTGAAAGTCGCATTCGGGAAATGCTGCTTTAGCGTATTAAATGCAATTGATGGGTCGTCTATAAATGCCATATAGCAAACCCCTTTTAGAGTAGAAGCCACCAAAATATTTCCAAACGGACTTTCTGCAAAACGGTAATCAATTTCTAGATTCTTGCCTCCGTTTTTATATTCGGCGGGGGTCATTCCTTCAATATTGATAAACAAGTCATGCAAACGACTGGTTCCAGAAAGTCCTGTTTCTAGTGCAGTTTCAAAAAGTGTGGCACGTTTTTCTTTCAGCAGCGATTTGGCATAAGCAACCGTTGTGTATTGCAAAAACTTCTTTGGACTTACACCTGCCCATTCGTTAAAAAGTCGTTGAAAATGAAACGGACTTAGGTTGATTTTGCTTGCAACATCGTCAAGGTTGGGTTGCTCTTTAAAGTTGTCTTTGATATAATCTATAGCTGCAGCAATACGGTTATAATTGATATTTTGTTGCTCCGTCATTTCAATAATTTTGATACAACAAAGTTCTAAAGAAGTTTGACATTATAAAATCCGAAAGTTGCTAAAATTATATTACTGATAGTTTATAAATTGATTTCTGAATTATAAACTGTTGTTGGTTCTTCGATAAGGAATAACTCAAGTTCTTTTTTGTCGTTAAAACCAGCTATATTTTGTCTATATATAGATGTTGTTTCTTGGTTTTCTATTTCAAGTTTTCTAATATATTTATTGGTTTCAAACTTTTAACAAGATTGTGTTTTTCATAAATAAATATAACGTATAGTAATTCAACAGATTTAAAAAAATTAATTGTAATTTATTAATAAAGATCAAATTACATTTTAAAAATTCAAATATTGATCTAATATTTGCATCAAATAAAATATTATGAATACATCTTTTGAGCGTTGCGAAAATACAAAAGTGGAATGGTTAACTCCGCCCAATTTAGTTAAAAAATTGGGTGAATTTGACTTAGACCCGTGTAGCCCGATTAATGCACCTTTTTTTCATGCTAAAAATAATTTCACGCCTTTAGATGATGGTTTGAAAAGAGATTGGTTTGGGAGAGTTTATCTAAATCCTCCTTACGGACGAGGAATGGAACTTTGGTTAGAAAAATTAAAATTTCATGGAAATGGAATTGCATTAATTTTTGCAAGAACAGAAACGAAATGTTTCTTTGAACATATTTGGAATGATGCTGATGCTATTCTTTTTGTAAAAGGTAGAATTCGGTTTTATCATGTTTCAGGAATTCAAGCAGGTACTCCAGGTGCTCCCAGCGTATTTATTGCCTATGGAAAAGAAAATGCCTTAGCTTTAAAAAATTCTGGTATTGAAGGGAGGTATTTAGAACTAAAATAATCCCGTTAGGGATTTAATGTTGGTAGCAAATTAATTTAAATTACGTAAAATCCCTTTAGGGATGATATTTATATCAAGTTTTTAAATATAAAACGTTCATCATATTCAACCTCAAAAGAATTCAAAAATTTTAAATACTCATCTCTAAATGATTCTTTTTTATGATGTTTCTCCTGATTTTCAATATATTTAACTACATTGCTGACGTGTGATTTTGAATATGAAAATGCACCATAACCTTCTTGCCATTCAAATTTTACTTTTAAAAACCTCTTTTCATTAATCCATTTTGATGAGCTTCCTTTAATATCTTGCATTAAATCTGAAATCGATTGTGTTGGTCTCATTCCAATAAAAATGTGAATATGGTCAGACATTCCGTTAATTGCGATTAACTTATGATTATGATGTTTGATAATCCCTGCTATATACTGATATAATTCCTCTTTAAATGATGGATTTATTAAACCATCTCGGTATTTTACCGCAAAAACGAATTGCACGTGAATTTGTGTGTAGGTGTTTGCCATAACATATCGTCCCTACGGGACTTTTTTTAATTGATAACGTTTTTTCTACCAATATTAAATCCCTAACGGGATTAATTTGTTTCTTATTAATTCAAATTCTACCACTATTAAATCCCAATCGGGATTAATTTGTTTCTTATTAATTGAAATTCTACCACTATTAAATTCCTAATGGGATTAATCTGATTCTTATTAATTGAAATTCTACCAATATTAAATCCCTAATGTGATTAATTTGATTCTTATTAATTGAAATTCTACCAAATATTTAATCCCTAACGGGATTAATTTGTTTCTTATTAATTGAAATTCTACCAC
>CAIXNQ010000102.1 GCA_903920835.1 uncultured Bacteroidota bacterium
GTTTGAATACCAAATCGATCATTTAATAATTTTACACCCAAATTAAAATGAAGATTTTCAATATAAAAAGAAATGACGCCCAAACGTTCTTTATGCTGTCCTGCTAGAATCTTTAAATTAGGAATGGTTTCTAATTTAGAAAAGACATATTCTACAAGTTCATGTTCTCTTTTTAATATATTCTGAACACCCATTTTTTCTTTCAATTGAATTGCCAAAGCGGTTTTAATTACCTGAAGAAAACCTGGTGTTCCGCCGTCTTCTCTATCTTCAATGTCGGCAATATATTTGTGTTCGCCCCAAGGGTTTGTCCACGCTACGGTGCCACCACCTGGACAATCTGGAACTTTATTAGCATATAATTTTTTATTAAACAACAAAACCCCTGATGTTCCTGGGCCGCCTAAGAATTTGTGTGGCGAAAAAAAGATAGCATCAAGATAAGATTCTGGATCTTCTGGGTGCATATTGATATCTACATAAGGTCCTGAGCAGGCAAAATCAACAAAACAAAGTCCACCATTTTGGTGCATCAACTTTGCTACTTCGTGATAAGGCGTACTAATTCCTGTCACGTTGGAGCAAGAGGTTATTGATGCAATTTTTAGGGTATAATTTTTATATTTTTCTAATTCAATTATAAGATTGTCAACACAAAAAAGTCCTTCGCTACAACATGGAATCACAACTACATCAGCAATGGTTTCTAACCACGAAGTTTGATTTGAATGATGCTCCATGTGAGAAATAAAAACCACTGGTTTCTTTTCGTTGGGAATCGTTAAATGTTCTTTTAGATTTTCGGGTAATTTTAATCCTAAAATTCTTTGAAATTTATTGACAACTCCCGTCATGCCTGTACCATCTGTTATTAAAATATCGTCTTGATTAGCATTGACGTGTTTTTTTATAATTTTTCTGGCTTTGTGATAAGCTATGGTCATTGCAGTTCCAGAAACGGTTGTTTCTGTATGCGTGTTGGCTACAAAAGGTCCAAACTGATTGGTTATTTTTTCTTCAATTGGTCTATATAACCGACCGCTTGCTGTCCAATCTGTATAAATTAATTTTTGTTTGCCAAACGGAGAAGTAAATTCTTGATTAATTCCGATTATATTAGTTCTGAATTCTTCAAAATAAAAACTCAATTTGTCGTCAATTGTTTCAGTATCTTGTGGTGTCATAATTCGTTGAAATTAGGAATCAAATATACCTTAAAAGTAAAATCTATTTATATTTTTTAACAATTGTGAGTAAATTAAATTTACCAAAAGTCTATGAATTTTTAACTAATCGTTTTAACATAGCCCATTGTTTTAGAGCTTCTCGAGCTTCGACAGCTGGATATCCGAGCATGGTTTTTCCTGCGGGAATATCTCCTGTAACTCCAGAACCAGCTCCAACAATTGCACCATCTCCAATGGTTGTATGGTCTTTTATCGAAGCACTTCCGCCAATGATTACGCCATCGCCAAGCGTCACCGAACCTGCAAGTCCGCTGTTGCCTGCCATGATACAAAAACGACCCAATTTACAATTATGACCAATCTGAACTAGGTTATCGATTTTGCAACCATCTCCAACAATTGTAGAGCTAAATTTAGCTCTATCTACACAGGAATTAGCTCCAATCTCAACATAATTTCCAATGATTACATTGCCGATTTGAGGTACTTTTGCCAAACCTAATTCTGGACAAGGACGGAATCCAAAGCCATCAGCTCCAATAGAAGCATTAGGATGAATAATGCAGTGGGAACCAATGTGGCAACGTTCCTTAATAACGACGCCCGACCATAAAATTGTATTTTGACCAATAGTAGAAAAATCTAGTACAGTCACATTAGGATAAATTATTGAATTATCGCCAATTTGAACATTCGGTCCAATGTAACAACCTGCACCAATTTTAACACCTTTCCCGATTGTTGCCGATGAATCAACAGTAGCATTTGGATGAATTTCAGAATGAAAAACAGGCGGTTCTGGAGCAAAAAGTGCCAACACTTGCGACATTGCTAAGTCGGCATTTTTAACTTTAATAAACGCTCTGTCCTCTCCAGGTTCAATGGCAATATCATCGTTTACGATGGCTGCACGGGCTTTTGATGTTTGCCACAATTTCTCATATTTTTTGTGACCAATAAACGTAATTTCAGTTTCAGATGCAGACTCTAATTGTTCTGGAGCCGATATTTTTACTGTACAATTCCCAACGATTTCGCCTTTTAGAATGGCATTGATTTCGGTCA